>CAYNQA010000056.1:0-3083 GCA_964399225.1 uncultured Anaerolineaceae bacterium | reverse complement strand
CTTACTCCCCCTCCTGCTCCTCTTTCTTCTGCTTCGGCTTTGGCGGCTCGGCGGTCACTTCCTTCGAAAGCGCGATCTCCAGCACTTGATCCATATGGTTGACCGGGAGAATCTTCAAGTCTTTTTGCACCTGCTTGGGGACATCCACCAGGTCTTTCGTATTCCGCTCGGGGATGATGACGGTCTTCATCCCGGCGCGATGCGCGGCCAGCACCTTCTCGCGCACGCCGCCGATCGGCAGGACGCGTCCGCGCAGGGTGATCTCGCCGGTCATGGCTACATCCTTGTGGACCGGTCGCCCGGTGAACGCAGAGATGACCGCGGTCGCCATGGTGATGCCTGCGCTGGGGCCATCCTTCGGGATGGCGCCCTCCGGCAAGTGGATGTGCAGGTCGAGGCGGTCAAAGTATTCGCTTCCGACTCCAAACGAAGCGGCGCGGGAGCGTAGATAGGTCAGCCCGGCCTGAGCCGACTCCTGCATCACATCCCCGACCTGACCGGTGATCTGGAGATTCCCCTTGCCCTCAAGGATGGCGACCTCCACGAACATGATCTCGCCGCCGTTCTCGGTCCATGCAAGACCAGTCGCCACACCGACCTCGTCCTTGCGCTCGGCCTGCGTGAGGAAGAACTGCGGCGGCCCGAGGAATTTCTCGATCAACTCCGGTGTGACCGTGTCGGAATATTTTTTGTTCTCTGCTTTCAGGCGCGCCACTTTGCGGCAGACGCGTCCCACCTCGCGCTCGAGGTTGCGGACACCCGCTTCGAAGGTGTACTCGCGGATGATCTTCTGCAAGCTGGGCGCTTCGATCTTCAAGCCAATATCGTGGATGCCGTTCTCGTCCAACTGGCGCGGGATGAGATACTTCTCTGCGATGGCGAGTTTTTCCTCTTCGATGTAGCCGGGAAACTCGATCACTTCCATGCGGTCGAGCAGCGCAGGCGGGATCGGCCCGAGGTAGTTGGCCGTGGTCACGAACATGACCTTCGAAAGGTCGAAGGGCAGTTCGAGGTAGTGGTCACTGAAGGCGTTATTCTGTTCGGGGTCGAGCACTTCCAGCAACGCGGAAGCCGGGTCGCCGCGGAAGTCCGAGTAGAGTTTGTCGATCTCGTCGAGCATGAAAAGCGGATTGGCCGAGCCGGCCCGCTTCATCGTCTGAACGATGCGGCCGGGCAGGGCGCCGATGTACGTGCGGCGATGTCCACGAATCTCGGCCTCATCCCGCACGCCGCCGAGCGAGACGCGCACGAACTTGCGTCCCAGTGCTTCGGCGATCGAACGTCCCAGCGAAGTCTTCCCCGTCCCGGGCGGACCGACGAAGCACAGGATCGGCTGGCGTTCCTTCTTCGGCTTGAGCGAACGGACGGCGATGTATTCGAGGATGCGTTCCTTGACCTTCTTCAAACCATAGTGGTCGCGGTCGAGGATGCGCGCGGCGTTCTTCACGTCGAGGTTGTCTTCGGTGAAGGTAGCCCACGGCAGGTCGAGGATCCAATCGAGGTAGGTGCGGATGATCGCAACTTCAGGCGCCATCGGCGGCATCTGGTTGAGGCGTTCGAGTTCCTTCATCGCGACCTTGCGCGCCTCTTCGGGCAGGTTGGCCTTGGCGATGCGGTCTTTTAATTCGTTGGCATCCTTGGTGAAGACATCGCCTTCTCCCAACTCGGTTTGGATCTGGCGCATCTGCTCACGCAGATAAAATTCGCGCTGGCTCTTATCCACTTCACTCTGCACGCGGTTATGGATCTCATCTTCAAGTTCGAGCACGTCCACTTCTTCGGCAAGGATCTTGTTCACGCGCTCGAGCCGCGCCCGTGGGTCGGTCATCAGCAGGAGAGTCTTCTTCTCCTCGAAGTTAAGCGAAAGCGAGGTGGAAAGCATGTCTGCCAGCCAGCCCGGTTCCGAGATGTTCATAGCAAAGAGGTGCGCCTCTTCGGGGATCGAACGATCGAGTTGCACGCAACGGTCGAACGAGTCGAGCGCCGAACGCATCAACGCCTGTGTTTGTCGGTCAGCCGTGGTCGGCTCGAAGATCACGCGCGCGCGCACCTTGATGTACGGCCGCACGCGGATGAATTCGATCACCTCCACGCGGCGGCGGCCCTGCACCAGCGCAGACGAGGAACCGTCCGGCATCGAGAGCAGGCGCCCCACCGCCATCTCCACACCGATCGGCAGGAAATCCTTCAGGCTCGGGTCTTCCACTTCGGCGTCGCGCTGGGTCAGCCCGATCACGGTCTGGTTGCGATGCTGGGCTTCCTGCAACGCCAACAGCGAGGCCTCACGTCCCACAAAGATCGGCGAGACCATGCGCGGAAAGATCACCAGGTCGCGCAACGGTAAGACCAGCGCCTCGATGACCCCGTGCTCGTCGGCCTCAAAGTTCGGCACGCGGTAAAGCTCCTCGGTCCGCTGTGAAAGCGCGAGGTTGAAATTATCTTCTTCTTCGTTCCAGTCTTCAGGATGATTCATTTTTGCTCAATTTCGATATTCGATAATTCGACAGTCGAAATTCGATTATCGAATTTCAGCTATCGTCTTCTTCCATTCTCGCATCACCTCGGCAGTGACGAACATGCTCCCCGCCGAGAGGACAATGCTACCATCTTTTGCGGATAATTCCAGCGCCCGCGCCAACGCAGACGGAACCGGCGCCGCCGCTTCATGCGGGACCCCGGCCTGGTCAGCCAATTGCTGAATTTTCTCCACCTCGAGCGCCCGCGGATGGTCGGCCCGCGTGACGATGAGTTTCTGTATCTTCGGCTTCATCTCACGGAACATGCCGGGGATGTTCTTATCCTCCGACGCACCAAAGATGAGCGTGACCGGCCGACCGGGGAAATACGTCTCGAGCGTCTCGCGCAGTTTGGCGAACGAGTCATCGTTGTGCGCCGAGTCAAAGATGACCGGCGGCTCGCGTCGCACCACCTCGAAGCGGGCGCGCCATTTTACCTGAGAAAACCCGGTTTGGATGGCCTCGTCAGAGATGTTGATTCCGCTGGCTTTGAGCGCGGCATATGCAGTTGCGGCGTTCACCACTTGGTGCGAACCGAGCAAGGGAAGATCAGCCTCCACCACGGAT
>CAYNQA010000055.1:0-13308 GCA_964399225.1 uncultured Anaerolineaceae bacterium | reverse complement strand
TCCGCTGCATTTGGACTGATCAGTTTGTGCGGCGGTATTGTTCCATTATGCGGAGGAATTGCGAGCGGCATCGGTGTTCTACTTGGTATGTTCAGCCTGAGGGTTGAAAAGAGCAAAACTGCCATGGTGGGAATTGGTATCTCGATCCTGGGCATGCTGATATCCATCGTCTACACGTTTGTATTGATGTTCAACCAATAACTGCGTCTGAAGATCACTTAAGCAGCAAAACATACGATCCGTAAGGGAGCAATTGACCGAAGGGTTTATATCCGATAAACCCTCCGCTTTTTACTTTGATCGACATCGCTTCGCCATTGCCAAGCAGAATGGAGGGATTGATTCTCCCGTTTGGCAAGATGTTTTCATCCAGATCCAATTGATAATCGGCAATCGCCTGCCCTGTCAGATTGACAACGATTAGAATCCATTCATTGCTGTCACTCCGAATGGCGGCGTACACACCGGAGTTCCCCGTTTTAAGCAAAGAGATATTACCTGCGCGGAGAGATGCATACTCCCTGCGAAGTCTGGTCAGGGCTCGGTAGTGATTAAGCAGAGAGAGGGGATCATCCGTTTGAAGGGCAATATTGACTTGTTGATAATCTACTGCAGGTGCACGCCATGGCGTCCCGTCAGTAAAACCCGCCCCCTTGCTGCCGTTCCATTGCATGGGCAGGCGGATATCTTCATCTGGTTTTTTACCCTGCATGCCAATTTCTTCCCCGTAGTAGATAAATGGGGTCCCGGGCGATGTTAGCAGCAGTGTTGCTGCAGCTTTCGCCTTGCCGACATTTCCATTGAACAGTGACATGGCGCGATTTTGATCGTGGTTCGTTAGAAATGTTGCGAAATTGAAATCGGGCATGTCGTTCAGGGCAAACTTGATCGCGCTTGTAATACCTGAATTGGCTCCCCCGTTTACGCTGTTCACAAATCCGCTGGACATTTCGAAATTGAAAATCTGGTCGAGTTGGTTCCCAGTGTAGGACTTTACCACCGATGATCCGGCGCCGAACACTTCGCCTACTGTATACGACTGCGGATTTTGGTTTTTGTATGCGGTGTAAAATTCTTTGAACCAGGCATGCGTGGCGGGGGTGTTTTCTCGCACATTGCCTTCTTCGATCAGGTGCTTTGCAGCATCTACGCGGAAACCATCTATGCCTACCTCGTTCAACCAGTAATTGGTCACTTTGAGCATGTCTTGAGTCACTTGCGGGTTTTTGTAATTGAGATCGGGCATGCAATCGCAAAAAAAGCCAAAATAAAATCCGCTTTGCCCTGCATACCACCCATTCCCCCCGCTTGTATCTGCCCAGACATAGTAATCGCGATATTCTGATTGCGATCCGCTATTCGAATCGATGAACCAGGCGTGCTGGCTGGATGTGTGATTAAGCACAAGGTCGATAATGATACGCATTTCGCGTTTATGCGCCTCATCAACCAGGTGCCGAAAATCATCCAGCGTCCCATATTCGGGGTTTACTTCGTAGTAGTCGATAACATCATAGCCGTGATAAGAGGGGGATGGATGGATGGGCATTAACCAAATTGCGTTTACGCCCAATTCTTGCAGATAACCCAGCTTTTCTGTGATCCCGTTAAAATCGCCGATGCCATTGCCGTCGGTATCATAAAAACTGCGGACGAATATCTCATAGAAAATGGCGTCATTCCACCAACCGCCCGCCTCCTGCCCGACTTCCGGGCGGGCTGTGTCGTTGCGAGCGGATCCGCAGGCGGGCAGAAAGATCAGGGTTGCGAGAAGCAGGATTCGGGTCCAGTTGATGATGCGCATGGTTAGCAAGGGAAGAAAAACGCGGGAGGTGCGAAGCCATCCCGCGTTTGATTCAGACATGAGTTTCGGAAGGTTTATCCCTTTACGCCGCCGGAAGTCAGACCGCTGACGATCTGTTTTTGCAGGGCGATGTAGATGATCGCCACTGGGGCGGCTACGATGATAGCCATGGCGGCAAATCGGTTCCAGGGGATGGCGTTGGCGTACTGGCCGGTCATGTTGTAAAGGGTCATTGCAAGCGTGTAATCACCGGGTTGGGTGAGGAAGAGCCAAGGAAGGGCAAATTCCTGCCAGTGACCGATAAAACCGAGGAAGAAGGTGACCGCCAATTGCGGGATGGCCAGAGGAATGACGATCTGCCAGAAGATCTGGTTTGCGTCTGCGCCATCGATCATGGCGGCTTCCTCGAGTTCTTTCGGGATCGTATCGAGGTAGCCTTTAAGATTCCAGACCGCAAAGGGTAGGGCCCCTGCAATCATGGCCACGCCCACACCCCACAGAGAGTCGCGTAAATTGAACAACACCCTTCCCAAGCCGACATCGCATGCCATGAACGGCGATAGAGCAATCACGCCGTTACCGCAATCTGCAAGGCGAAAACTATTGAGCAACAGATAGAGCGGCGTGGACAAACCGATGGCGGGCATGAGTAGAGGCACGAATACCAGGATCATCAATACCTGGCGAAGTTTGAACTTGAAGCGCGAGAAGGCATACGCAGCAGTGACGGCCACCAAGAGCGAGACAAGACCTACACCGATGGAAAGCAGGAAACTGTTGCGTAGTAATTCAACAAAGGTAACCGGGTTTGCGGTCGGGCGATCGAGCACTTGCTGATATGCTGTGAGCGAGATTTCCTTTGGAAAAAGCTCGAGGCTGGATGGACGTGTGGACTTGGAGCTGAACGACAAAGTGATGATGTACATCAGCGGGAACATCACTTCAGCGGCGATCAATAACGTAAGTGCCTGGAGAAGGAGTTGTTTCCAGAGAGGCAGGTCACGTCCACCGACATCGCCGGAGGTATTCATGTTGAAAAAACGGACAATGGGATTGCCGGGCTTTTTGTTCATGTCATGCCTCTGCATAGGACTCGGTGGCCCGTGTGATGCGGTTTGTGATCAGGAAAATGACCAGTGCCACAAAGAATATGATCACCGAGAAAGCTGCTGCCACACCGTATAACCTCAAATTACGCACGAGGTCGAACGCAAATGTAACCAGGATCTCGGTGGATCGAGCCGGTCCGCCGTTTGTCATGAAATATACGAAGTTGAAGAGGTTAAACGAGAGCGTGAAGCCGTAAACCGCGGCGGGAATCATGGCCGGTCGAATGAGCGGAACGGTAACGTTCCAGAATTGCTGCGAGCCGGATGCGCCATCGATGGATGCAGCTTCATACAAATCTTTGGGGATGCTTTGGAGAGCGCCGGTTGCCACCATGGTCATGAATGGCCAGCCCAACCAGAAGTTGGCGATCATCATCGCATAATAGGCGAGTGTGAGCGGTCCATTTGGCAGGAGCCAAGGAATGGGCGGTGTGTATTCGTTCAACCAGCGGATGCGGACGGGGTCCATGGAACCAAACCATGCTGAGACCGTGGTGAGGAATTGGTTCATGGCACCATATTGTTCGTCGAAGATATTGCGCCAGACTGTGGCGACCACGATCGGCGGAATAACCACAGGCAGTACATAGATGGCGCGATAGATACGTTTCATCCACAGTCCCTGGGTGTTCAGCAAAACGGCGATCAGGACACCGGCTGGTACGTGCACCATCACATTGGTGATGGCCCACCACAGGTTGTAGGTGAGTACGCGGAAGAATTCAAAATTTTGAACCGGCAGCCCGCCCATGATGATATCGGCGTAATTTTGTATGCCGATGAATTTCAGTTCAGGGGATGCCAGTTGCTTGAGGAGATCTTTGGTTTGAAAATCTGTGAAGGAGATGATGACCTGATAGATCAACGGGTAGAAGGTAATTACGCCCATCACGAGAAATGCGGGCAGCAGATAAATATATGGGAGTGTGGCGCGCCTCGTATCAGTTTTGCGTTTTGCCGCCATGGAGGTCTCCTTCGTCTCGTTCTATTGAATGGCCTTGAAAGAAGCGGGCAGGGCTAAACCCTGCCCGCTTTTTGCGTGCGATAACTTACTTGTTTGCGTTCGCGGTGGCGGTGTTGACCCATTCCGCCGCGTCCACACCCTTCTCGAACACCTCGTCGGTGCCGCAGAAGTTGGACCAGTAGAGACCGAGCTGCGGGACCTGCGGGCGAACGAAGCCGGTCTCGAACGCGGTCAGGAGGCCCTTGATGAGATCATCGGTCACCGTGACCTTGGTGTTGGCGGGAACGTGGCCAGCTTCATCCATCATAACCTGCTGAGCCTTCGCGCCGGTCAGGTAGAGGGCTACTTCGAGGGCAGCTGCCATGTTGGCAGAATTCGGGTTGAAGTAGAAACCATCCACGCCGAGGAACGGGGTGGCAGAGCCGCCGGGGCCGGCGGGCAGAGGCGCAACGCCCAGTTTGTCGCCGAGGGCTTTCTTGTAGTCGCCCATGGCCCAGTTGCCGTTGGTGATGGCCGCAGCCTTGCCTTCGCTGAACGGAGCGAGGCCGTCGCTGTCATTCTTCGGCCAGCCGTTGGCCTTGGAGATCTGATAGAGTTCGTTGATGTAGGCCATGCCTTCAGCAACGCCACCCTGGTCGGCGATCACTTTCCAGCTATCATCGAAGACCTTGCCACCAAACGAACCGAAGAAGCCGTAGTGGTGGTAGCAGCCGTAGGAGATAGAGATTTCCGTGCCGCCTTCCATGAGGGCCAGAAGTTCATCGGTGGTAGCGGGCGGAGTGGCGATCATGTCCTTGTTGTACCAGAGGACTACGGCCTTGAGGGACTCGGGGATGCCATACAGTTTGCCTTCCACGCTCATGCCTTCGACCGAGAGCGGGGTGTAGTCGCCGAGCTTGCCCTTGGCAAGTTCGGTGATGTCGGCGATCAGGCCGGCACGAGCATCGTCACCCAGGGAGTCGTTCGGGGCGATGAACATGTCTGGGCCGCCGCCGGCAGCAACGTCGGTGCGGTACTTGTTGAAGATGTCATTGAACGGGACTTGCAGCACGTTGATCTTGTACTGGGGCAGGTCGGTGGCGGCCTGTTCGAGTACTTTGGCAAGGGCCACTTCTTCGGCGGATCCGGTGCCGTAGGCGTGCCAGAAGGTCACTTCGACCTGTTCCGAGGCCGCTCCACCACCGCATGCGGTGAGAAGCATGGTCGCGATCAGCAGAACGCTGAGCAATAACGAGAACTTGTTCTTCATAGGTCTCTTCTCCTATAGATTGTGAATTCAGAATTTTGATGTACCTTGCGTTGATTTAGGTTGAGAGGGTTGTTTGCTTTGGTGAAGGAATCACCTCCTTTCCAGTTATCGGATCGCCTGTTCGGTACCGGCGTCGAAGATGTGAATGCGGTCCATATTGAATGCCATCTGAGCCTGATCGTTCACGCGATAGCGCGAGCGCGGGTCCACGCGGGCCACGTAGGCGTTCTTTCCGCTGAGCAGGTAGAGCACCACCTCGTTGCCCATCAATTCGATCACATCCACCCGCGAATCAACCTTCTCTGCGTGGATGTCCGGCGGGAGAAACTCGGGGTTGTGAATATCTTCTGGGCGAATACCAAAGATAACCTTCTTGCCTTCGTGCAGCATGTACGGGGCGGCGCGGTCCTCGGGAATCTTCACTGTAAAAGTATCAGTTTCCACATAAAGTTTGCCGCCTTCCTTTTTCAATTTGGCGGGGAAGAAGTTCATGGCGGGTGAGCCGATGAAGCCGGCCACGAAAAGATTATTCGGTTTGTCGTACAGGTTTTGCGGTGAGTCGAGCTGCTGGAGTTCCCCTTTGTTGATGACCGCGATACGAGTCGCCATGGTCATGGCTTCCACCTGATCGTGCGTCACGTAGATGAACGTGGTCTGCAGGCGTTGGTGCAATTTGCTGATATTGGCACGGGTCTCTACGCGGAGCTTGGCGTCCAGGTTGGAGAGCGGCTCGTCGAACAGGAAGACTTTCGGTTCGCGGACGATGGCGCGACCAACCGCGACGCGCTGGCGCTGCCCGCCCGAGAGTTGGCGCGGCTTGCGGTTGAGCAGTTCCTGCAGGCCGAGAATTTCCGCAGCTTCCTGGACGCGGCGCTTGATCTCTTCTTTCGGGGTTTTTCTCAGCTTGAGGCCGAACGCCATGTTATCGTACACAGAAAGGTGAGGATACAGGGCATAGCTTTGGAACACCATGGCAATGTCGCGATCTTTCGGGGCAACATCGTTTACGACGCGATCGCCGATACGAATCTCGCCGCTGGTGATTTCTTCCAGCCCGGCAAGCAGGCGCAGGGCGGTGGTTTTTCCGCAGCCCGACGGGCCGACGAAAACCAGGAATTCACGGTCTTCAATGTGGAAAGTCAGGTCGTTCACTGCCTTGACGCCGCCAAAATCTTTGACGACACGATCGAACGTTACACTAGCCATGGGGTCCTCCGTTTTGGAAAGTATGGTGAACTCATTATACGCCTATCTTTCCGTTGGTATCAGGCCATTCGGTGTGTTATGGTCGAAATTGCTTCCACGATTGCGCCCATGCCGCTCGACCTTCTGCCAAGCATGGCTGTAGTAATGCGTACCGCTTGTGCTGCTGCTGGTAGACTGCGGCGCAGTACCGCTTTTCGAACCGGTTCGAGGAACAAGTCGCCGACTTGCGCCACACCGCCGCCTACGATCACAACGGAGGGGTTGAACAGGTTCACCAGACCGGCAATGGCGATCCCGAGGTAATTCCCAGCAGTGACAAGAATTTGCTGGGCTACCAGGTCGCCTTGCCGTGCCGCTTCGGTCACGTGGACTGCGGAAATGCCCTCAACAGTCTGGACGTTTTTCAGACTGGTTGATGCGCCATTGTTCACAGCTTCCTGCGCAATGCGTGCAATGGCATGTCCACCGGTTAAGGTCTCAAGACATCCGCGGTTCCCGCAATTGCACAGTGGACCTTCCTCTTCAATTGTGATGTGACCGATCTCGCCGGCCGAGCCGGATGCGCCGCGGTAGATCTGTCCTTCAATCAATAAACCCGCGCCAACACCGGTGCCGATCTTGATATAAGCCAGGTTATTCACGCCACGATCTGCTCCGTACGCCCACTCACCAAGTGCGCCTAATTCTGCGTCGTTGTTGAGTGAGATGGGGCAATGCCAACGGTTTTCCAGGGTGGAGCGGATGGGGTACTGGTCCCAGCCGGGCATGATCGGGGGGGCGATCACCATGCCCGCTTCGGTGACGATCGGGCCGGGAACACCCACGCCGATCGCTGAGAGGTTGGAAAAACTCAGCCCCGCGCCGGCCAGCACCGAGTCCAGAAGTTGATGCGCTTGTTCGAGACAAGCTTGGGGGCCTTGGGCAATGTCGAGATAAATTTCCTTTTCCGCAATCACTTGCGCACCAAAGTTGGCGATCAGGACGTTGAGGTGTGTGGCTCCAAAATCAAGCCCGGCTACGTAGCCGCGAGAAGCGTCGATTTCCAGAAGAATGGGGGGGCGCCCGCTTGTGGAAGTACGGCTGCGCGTTTCATGGACGAGTCCACTTTGGATGAGATCATCAACGATCGAGGTGACGGCGGCGCGGGTGAGGCCGAGCTGTTGTGCAAGCTCAACCCGCGAAATTCCCCCCGGTGCAAAGCGCACCAAATCAAGTATGGCGTGTTTGTTAACGTACTTTACATTCTTATTCGCAAGAGAGCGAATGTAAGTGTTCAAAACTGCCTATCCTGACTGAAATACGGTTTCTGATTCTTGTTTATGATAGCACGGAATTCGACTTTGTCAAGATAATTAACAAAGTCGAATTATAAAAAGACCCCGCTTCTGGCGGGGTCAAAAGCTTTCGGTCTGTTTATCCGCGCAGGGCGTTCCATCCAGCATACTCGGATGTGTCGCCCAGTTCGGCTTCGATGCGCAGGAGCTGGTTGTATTTTGCCACGCGATCGGAACGGGCTGGCGCGCCGGTCTTGATCTGGCCGGTGTTGAGGGCCACGGCAAGGTCGGCGATGGTGGCATCCTCGGTCTCGCCGGACCGATGGCTGGTTACGGCTCGCCAGCCGGCGCGATGGCAGAGTTCGACCGCTTCGATGGTTTCGGTGAGCGAGCCGATCTGGTTAACTTTAACGAGCAAGGCGTTGGCGGCATTTTCGCCGATAGCCTTTCGGACACGTTCAGGGTTGGTGACAAGCAGGTCGTCGCCAACGATCTGAACCTTGTCGCCCAGTTTACTTACCATTAGTTTCCATGCGGCCCAGTCATCCTGCGCGAGACCATCTTCGATGGAAACGATGGGATAATCTTTGACCCACTTGGCCCAGAATTCCACCATCTGTTCACCGGTCAATTTCTTGCCTTCCTTGCGCAAGTTGTACATCTTTGTCTCTTCCTCGAAGAGCTCCGATGCGGCTGGGTCAAGCGCGATGGCTACTTCTTGGCCGCGTCCGGCTTTGAACCCTGCTTTTTTGATGGCTTGCATGATGACTTCAAGCGCCTCTTCGTTCGTTTTGAGGGCTGGAGCGTAACCGCCTTCATCGCCAACCAGTGTGGGATATCCTTTTTCCTTCAACACGGCTTTAAGTGCGTGGTAGATCTCCGCGCCCCAGCGAACGCCCTCGGCGAAGCTTCCTGCTCCAAAGGGCATCACCATAAACTCTTGCATATCGGTGGATTGCCAGCCGGTGTGCGCGCCGCCATTGAGAATGTTCATCATTGGGACGGGCAGCACATGCGCATGCACGCCGCCGAGATAGCGATAGAGCGGCAAACCGAACGAGTTTGCCGCCGCTTTCGCAACGGCGAGACTGACTCCCAAAATGGCATTCGCGCCAAGCTTGGCCTTGTTTGGGGTACCGTCGAGGGCGAGCATGGCCGCATCGATGCCGCGCTGATCTGCTGCGTCCATGCCGAATAATTCATCGGAGATGGGGCCATTCACGCTGGCAACTGCCTTGGTGACGCCTTTGCCGAGGTAGCGCTTTTTATCGCCATCGCGCAGTTCAAGCGCTTCGTGATCGCCGGTCGACGCGCCGGATGGCACTGCCGCGCGTCCCCATGCGCCGTCCATCAAAGTGACTTCGACTTCCACGGTCGGGTTGCCGCGCGAATCCAAAATTTCCAGTGCGGAAATGCTTTCGATTGTTGTGTCCATTTTGAACTCCTGGTGTTAATGTCTGCGAACGACCCCAAGTATAATCCTTTTCGACCTATGGAAAACTTTACATCCATCCAAGCGGATCCTCGTGATAGTAAGCAATTCTATTTCCACGCCACCCCGTTGCGAAAAGTACTGGTGGCCTCTTTGCGCATTGTTTTTTCGTTCTTGATGAACCGTCGCGTGGAGGGACTTGAGAATTTGCCCCTCGATGGCGCGGTCATCGTTGTCTGTAACCACGTCACCAATTATGACGTCTTCCCGATGCAGTTGTCGCTTCCTCGCCCGATCTTTTACATGGGCAAAGCCGAACTGTTCCGCAATCCCATCATGGATATTGTGGTGCGGAACCTCGGAGCCTTCCCTGTGGAGCGGGACAAGAAAGATGTCTGGGCATACAATCACGCACTCAAAGTTCTCGCTTCAGGCCAGACGTTGGGCATGTTTCCGGAAGGGACACGTTCCCGTGGCCGGGGCTTGGGGGTCGCCAAGACCGGTGTGGCGCGCATGGCCATTGAGACTAATGCTCCCATCGTGCCAATGGCGTTGACCGGCACCGATAAGTTCTTCAAACACTTCCCGCGCCGCGCAAACGTGGATGTGAAATTGTTACCGCCGATCCTGCCTCATCCGGGTGAGACAGCGCTTGCCCTTACTGACCGCCTTATGTTTACGCTGGCTGCGGCACTGCCAGTTGAAATGCGAGGCGTGTACGCTGAAGCGCCGAAAGGTTTTGCGTTCAAATAGGATAAAAAAACCGCCAGCAATCACTGGCGGTTTTTTATCCTATACCTTTCACACATACAGGTCGTTGAAGAAATTTACAAGGAACACATTACACATTTCATCCGGTAGCGCATCGAGGACTTCGTTGATGAATGCCATCTCCGTGGGCAGGCTGGTGCCGGTCAGACCTGCGGAAGCGGCCAGCGAGCCGAACGCCGCCACAGGGTCCGGGCTTTGAAGCGCAAAGTTGACCATCGTGCGGATATTGCCGCCGTCTATGGCGGGATTGTTCTTCACGATCTCCACGCAGGTGCGCAGGTCCGCGAGCAGGGAATCCACATTTTGCGCTGTACCGTGATTGACGGAGATGTGCAGGTTGCGCGGCGTGTTGGGTGTGGAGAATTGTCCTTGAATGTACCAGCCGCGTTTGGACAGTTCGTCTGCGAGTTGATAAACGTTGATAGAGTCAGATTTGAAAGAGAGCATGCACATGGCTGGCTGGCCGAGAACCCGAAGCTCAGGGATTGCATTGATCCCGTTGATCAGTTTTTCAGTTGCGCTTTGCACAACTTTGATGATGCGTGTGTAACCTGTCTCGCCGAGGAAATTGAGCACAGCCCATGCCCCCGCCATTGGACCGCCGCTTTTTGAGCTGAGCATTGTTGGGTTGATCAGGGTGTATCCTGTTGTGTCGGTGCAGGCGAAGATCTGAAAACGTCGGATGTCTTTACTGCGATACATCACAACAGAGCACCCCTTGGCGGCATACCCATATTTGTGCAGGTCGGTGGAGATGGACGTGACGCCGGTGACGGTGAAATCGAAGTCAGGAATTTCATACCCCATTTTGCGCATAAAGGACAGATGAATGCCGCCAACACACGCATCCACGTGGAATAGGATGCCATGCTTTTGTGCCACCTCACCGATCGCAGCAATGGGGTCGATAACGCCTTGCGAATAGCTCGGTGCAGATGCAACCAGCAAAATAGTGTTTTCCGTGATCGCGTTTTCCATGTCCTCCGCGCGGACCTGGAATGTTTCCGGGTCGATATCCACCACAACTGGTTTGATGCAAAGATAGTGAGCGGCTTTGTGAAAAGCGGCATGGGCGCTCTTCGGCAGGACCATTTCTGGTTCCTTGATGTGCGGCTTGAGCGCTCGCGCCATGTCGCGCGCGGACTTGACGGCCAGCATGATGCTCTCTGTCCCGCCGCTGGTCAGATGACCGACCGCATTTGAGTCCCCGCGAAGAAGATTGATGACCGCACGTACGACATCCGTTTCGAGCTTGAGCAGGGAGGGGAAGACAGTTGGGTCGAGTCCATTCTCGCTGAGATAGGACATATACGCCTCGCGTGTGACCTCACCCGGGTCTTCGCCGGGGTTATAAACATAGCACCAAACTTTTCCCGCCTTCCAATCCATGTCACGGATTTTGAATGCTTGCAGGGTTGCGAGTATTTCCTCTTTCGAAAGACCAGTGTGCGGGATGTTCATGTTGACTCCTTTGTGCGTAATATCATTGTTGATGATACTTCATTCATTGGTTTGTTCAATATTTGTATTACATGACATAATAAAATTTAAGATAACTGCAAGCTCAAAAAACTTGCGTATCGTAATGAAATTATGAATAATGGATATGAATCGCGAATAAGGAGAGAAAAATGAAGGTATGTATTTTATATGATCCCAGTTTCGACCCGCTCCCATCGGAATATTTTATCCCTGATCACGAATGGACCGTGGTCAATATGGAAACACCCGCATTTGATTTTTTAGTTGACCTTTCCCAGCGCAATCATTACGATGTTTACTTTAATTTTTGCGACGGCTCCCTGGATGAAGACCGCCCGGGGCTGGATGTTGTTCAAGCATTGGAAGCATTGAACCTTCCGTTTACCGGTGCTGACAGCCGCTTCTATTGTCCGACGCGTGAAGAGATGCAGGCGGTCGCGGAAATTCAGGGAGTTGGATTTGCGCGCGGATTCCACGCCAAGTCGTTGCGTGACCTTTCTGATGCAAAGAAGCTGCGTTATCCGTTGATGGTGAAACATCCTAATAGCTATGGCAGTGAAGGCATGACTCGCGACTCCCGTGTCGAAACGCCTCAGCAACTGCGGGTGCAGACCGAACGAATGTTGGAAGCCTATGGAGGTGCTCGCGTGGAAGAGTTTATCGACGGGCTCGAGTTCACCTGCCTTGTGGTGGACAATCCCGAAGATCTGGCTTCTCCTTTCGCGTACCCCCCAGCGATGGTGGCTTTCCCAAGAGGGGAGACTTTCCTGCATACCGACACAAAATGGATCAACCTGGCGCGGATCAAACGCGTGCGCGACAAGGCATTGACGGCGCGTATCCAGGATATGACCAAGAAACTTTATCTTGGCCTTGGCGGGACCGGTTATGGGCGTGTTGATATCCGCATGAACGCCGACGGCGAACTCTTTGCTTTGGAGATCAACCCAAACTGTGCGATCCTATATCGGCCTGAAGATCAAGGCCCTGCGGATGTACCCATCTCCTGGGATCGTGACGGGCATCGTGGATTTTTCGATCGTGTGTTCCGGTCCGCCATATTACGTCAGCAATTGCGGGTCCCGATCGTTGCGCCGAGGCGTTCCCGTATTTCTGTGGAAAAGAATCGATCACCTCGGGCCAGCCGCGCAGACAAGCAATCACGCGGATGAAAATTGCGGCCCGAATGCTGCGAGGATCATGATCGGTAAATGTTAAAGAAAAAATCCCGCAGCGCCGCGGGATTTTTATCGTCAAAACAAGCAAACCATGTGCAAATCACATGCATGATGAGTTGGTATTATCAAAAACTTTAAGGTAAATGATAGCTCAAAAACATTGTCAATATAAGCAATTATGGATAAATTTGAAACAACAAAATAAAATTTTGAGATTGATGAGGTTGAATGCGCGTTTGTGTTCTTGCCGATGAGGCATTTGGAAATTACTCCCCTGCTCTCCATTTGAAAAATCATGAATGGAAGTTGTACAACGTTAAGCTTCCCGCGTTTGAATTCATACGCGACATCGCCATGCGCGAGACGTATGATATCTACTTGAATCTTTGCGACGGTGCGGAAGATGAACCTGATCGCCCCGGCGTGGATGTGATCCAGGCCCTCGAGACGCTCAACCTTCCATTCGCTGGTGCCGATAGTGCGTTCTATGTCCCGACCCGCGAGGGAATGCAGGCGCTGGCTGAAAAGAAAGGCATCGGGTTCGCGCGAGGTATTCGCGTGTTTGATGGCGAGAATGTGGCGGCGAAAGTCACCGATGCTGGTTTCCGCTATCCGATGATCGTCAAGCATCACGACAGTTATGCCAGTGCTGGAATGACCCGCGATAACCGCGTGGAGAATGCAAAGCAGTTGAAGGCGCAGTTCCAGAAAATGGCTTCGCAGTTTGGAAGCGCGCGTATCGAAGAGTTCATCGAAGGACGCGAGTTCACCTGTCTTGTGGCGGAGAACCCCGATAACCTTGATGATCCATACGTGTATCACCCGGTCGAGATCATCTT
>CAYNQA010000054.1:1221-13328 GCA_964399225.1 uncultured Anaerolineaceae bacterium | reverse complement strand
TCCATCTCCCGCCCCTGCTTGGGCAGTCTGGATAGGCGATGGCCTATATGAAAACATTGGTTTGTTATTTATGCTTCTCGCCGGACAACTCGTTTTATTCTTGATCGGCGTCAGTCTCGAATACAAGTAAACAACAGCGGCGCGAAGGAAATTCCTTCGCGCTATTTGCGTTCTTAGCGGTTGGCAAAACTACGGCACCGCATTACTCGCCGTGGAGAAACTCCACACCGCGGACCAGGCGCTGCACGCGCTGTCGGTGTTGCAGGCCATCACGCGCCAGTAGTATTTCTGTCCGGGCAATAGCGGCGTGACCAGCGTGAACTCAGACGGGGACAAGGTGAACACGGATTGATCCAGCGCCAACGATACGAATGTGGAACTGAGCGAGACCTGCAACTGGTAGTGGCTGAATGTCGTGCCGGCAGGGACAGTGACCGACTTCCACGCGAGGCGCGGGGTCAGGTCGGCGAGGGTGGCACGGTTGAGCGGGGAAAGCAGCGCAGGCACGCTCGGCGGGTTCGGCGTGGTGAAACTGCGCACCGCCGACCATAGGCTGGGACCGTTCGTGCCGTTGGCCCGCGCGCGCCAATACAGGGTGGCATTGGCCGGCAGATTGCTGCCTGCTATCACCATGGAGGATGCAGAGGAGTAATTCTTCAAAACAGTGGTGAATGCCGCTGAAGCGGAAACCTGCACCGTGTAGCTGCTTGCGCCGGCCACGTCGCTGAAATCAAAGGTGGGACGCAGAGTCAGCAAAGATGCGCCATCGGCGGGAGAAAGCAGGTCTGGCGGCAGGATCGCCGAGCGGAAATAGGAAAGCTTCGACCACGCGCCCATGTGTCCGAGGGTGTTCACCGCGCGCACCCGCCAGAAATATTTCATATTCGGGTCAAATTCGTTCAGCGGAGTGAACGTGGAGAGAACCACGTCCGCATCCACCAGCGGGGCAGTGAAGGCGGCATCCGTCGCAACCTGGATCTGATAATGATCGAGCGTTGTGCCGATCGGCGCGGTCACATCCTTCCAGTCGAAGGTCGGGGTGGTGTCGGTGACGAGGGCGTTCGAGGCGGGGGTCAACAGTCCCGGTGCGGGAGGCGGGTTGGGCGTCACGAACGAGGCGGAGGCCCAATCCCCTGTCCCGAAGGAGCCGATGGCGCGCACCCGCCAGTGATAGGTCATGTTTGCCAGCAGGGCAACTGTCGAAGTGTACGTTGTTGCATACACTCTGGTATTGACCACATACGTGGAGAAGGTCGCGCTGGTCGAAATTTGAAGTTGATAATATGCGGCACCGCTCACTGCTTCCCATTCGAATCCCGGCTGGACACTGTTCACCAGCACGCCGCCGACCGGCGCGATCAATACCGGTGCGCAGGAGCCGGTCGCAGCATTGGCGGTGTTACTCTCGCTCGATTGGATGCCTTGATAAACCGCCCGAACCGTGAATGAGTGCGCCGTGCTGCATGCAAGATTTTGCACTTGATAACTGTTCACGCCGGCACCAACTGTGCCCGCTTGCACGCCATCGGCGAAGATGATGTACCCATCCACGTTCGGCTCATCAGTGGAGAGAGTCCAGTTCAGGTTCACGCGCGTGGAGGAGGCGGGAGCGGCGCTCAAGTTCGTGGGTGGATTCGGCTGGATGCCGAAGTGCCAGGTTGGCCCGAGGGTCGAGCCGAAGCCGTTCGTCACGGTCACATGCCATGAGTATGCGCCCGGTCCCTGCGGACCGAGATGCACGGTCGCACAGTCGCCGACGAGATTCGTGTCGAGCGTCCCGCCCCACACATGGACGGTGCATGTGTCGCCGTTCGTTCTCCATGCCAGCCAGGTATCGTTGGTGCGCGTGACGGACGCGCCGTCGGCGGGATTCGGATTCGCAGGCTGGCTCGGCGCGGCAACATCGCCCGTCCCGTTCGGCACGGTCAACGGGCCATCGAGCACATTGCTGTCAATCGAAAATGCCACGCCGCCCCACGTCTCGGCGTGCGTGCCTGCATATTGGCGCAGACGTTGATGATTCGGCCATAAGGTATTCGAGAGGCAGGCCGCGTTCCAAACGGTGGCAGTGCGCGTGTACGAAACCGTGCCCGCATTGCCATACCAGTTCGCGATCCACAACGCATCGGGCACATGCGCAAGACTCCACCAATCGGTCGGCGCCGAACCGCACGACGCGCCATACACGCCTGCGAGATTACCCGCCGCCTGCATCACTTCGCTCCAGCCGTTCACGAACGCATTCGCCGACGCGCGGCAACCCGCGTTGCTCGTGTCGTAGGCTTCAAGGTCAAAGTAGATCACCGTGCCCGAGCCATCGGGATTGGTCAACCCCAGCGCATGCGCGGCGGCGATCGCGGCGGTCGCCTCGTCCTTGCCCTGCACGTACGAAACCGCCGGGTCCGAGCTCATGCGGTGCCCATACCCTGTGCACGAAGCCTGCAGTCCCACCCACGTGGGGATGAAGCGCCAGCCCTGCGCGCGCAGCGACGATAAAAACGAGGGCGTGATCAACGAATTCGCGCACGCCCGCGACACACCGCCGTAATACAAATTCACCGCGTTATACGGACTGCTGTTCCACCACGTCTGCATCTGCGTCAGGTTCGCCATCTCACATTTATCGAAGCCCTGTCCCACGTATGGCTTCGTGTCGCTATCCGTTGTAAATGCTTTCGGCCCGGCGGAAAAATTTTCGGTGAGCGAGAACTGTCCATTCGGCAGTCGCATCGCAGTCCATTGGACTCCATCCCGTGTGAACATCAACGAGACCTCCCGCGAACACGCGCCGGACGCGCACTCGCCGGACTGACTCAACTTCCAGCCCGCTTCATTCTGACCCTCAAGCGGATTCCCCCTCGCAGACTCTGCCCCACCCCATGCCTCCTCGCGCGTCCACGTCGCGCCGCCATCGGCTGTGACGTAGTTGACGCGCCGGTCAAAGTTGTTCCCCGTGGCAAGTCTGAACGAGACCCAGCCGCGTAACTCCGAGTCCCAGCGCATGAACACCTGGGCCACCGGAGCTTCAACCTTCCCCAACGCGGACAGGTCCATCGCAACAGCGTCCCAACTCCTACCCCCATCGCGCGTGGAGACGAGGCGGAATCCCTCCGCACCAGACAACACGACCCATCCACGCCTCGCGTCGAGGAAACTCACCGACTCAATGCGCGCCGAATCGGGCGAGATGTCACGCCATGCCGCGCCGTCGTTCCCCGTCCAGTACAGGCGGCCATCGAACACGATCCACCCGGCCCCCGGCGCGACCTGGCCAAACGAGTCAATGGCATCGATCAGCGAAGCCGATTCAGTTTTCGCCTGCGCTGTGCCGCCAAGAGGTGTTCCCCCGATCATGACCAATGCGATCAGCGCCGTAAGAAACAAATTTAGTTTTGAAGGTTTCATGTTCTTTCCTTCGTTGCCTTTGTGTATAAGAAGTTCTGCGTTCATCATAACAAACCTGCATAAGCCTTCCATGAACAAGTGATTGCAGATTCACCGCATGGCCGTTAGAATCGCCGCATCTCATTTATACAAGGTGAAGCCATGTCAAAATACCGCGTGATGTACTGGAAGGAAATCCCCCAATCGTTTACCGTCGAGGGGGATGGCAAGACCGTCAAGAAACAACTCTCGCAAAAAGTGCAGAACAAGATCGATGCCTACGCGATGGCCGTCGGCGCCACGTCCACGACCGATTACGCCAAGGAATTCAAACGCGGCGAGTGGATCGAGCGCGAAGGCTCACCCGAGGAACTGGCCGAGACTCTCCTCGCCGAACTCGAAGAAGTTGCGTCCAAAATCGAAATTCCGCGCAAACCCAGCGCATAACACAAAGGCACAAAGTCTCCAAGACACGAAGAAAAAACTTTGTGGCTCCGTGCCTTCGTGACATTGTGTTAAATTATTCACTTCAGCCATGAATCAGCGTGACAGCATCCTCTCCCTGTTCAACGGCCAGCCTCCCGCGGACGTTCCATCGTTCAGCGGGTTGATTCACGTCACCATCGAGGGGGTGAAACACGAGGGAATCTCGTGGACCGAAATGCACCACGATGCGGCCAAGATGGCGCGCGCGGCGGCCAGCACCTTCCGCACAACGGGACTCCCGTCCGCGACACTGCCGCTGGATTTTTGCGCCCCCGCCGAAGTACTCGGCGCGGAGTTGGCCTTCTATGGGGAAGAAGAGAACATGCTGCCGCAGGTGAAGAGGGCGGTATTTGAGTCGGTTAAAGATTTCACCACAGAGATCACAGAGAATACGGAGATTCTCAGAAGCGGACGGATGCCGGTCATCCTTGAAGCGCTTCGTCGAACGAGGAAAGATATTGGGGAGGACGCTGTTGTTTCGGGATTGTTGCCGGGGCCATACACGTTGTTACTCTACCTCTGCAACCCGGCCAAACTTTTCATCGAGATGAAGAAGGAGCCGCAGGTTGTCACCTCTGCCCTGCTGCAACTTTCCACGTTCCTTGCGCGCATCGGTATGGCCTACCGCGAGGCGGGCGCGGATTTCATCACTGTCCACGAGATGGGCGGCTCGCCCGGCTTCCTTGGCCCGGCGCGCTACGAACAATTCGTCCACCCGGCGCTGAGGGCATTGATCGAAAACCTGCCGAAGCCGCGCGTACTCTCGGTCTGCGGCGATGCGACCAAGTCGCTGGCGTTGGTGGCCACTTCGGGCGCGGAGGCGATCTCCCTCGATCAGACGGTGGACCTCGCGGCGGCCCGCTCCGCACTGGGGGAGACACTGCTCTTCGGGAATGTCGATCCGGTCGCGACACTCTGGCGGGGTGACCCGCATCAGGCGCGGGTGTCCGCTCGGAGGGCGGAGGAGGCGGGCGTGGATGCCGTCTGGCCGGGCTGCGACATTGTCCCATCCACGCCGATCGGAAATCTGGCAGCACTCTCCGCATTTCGGAATTAACATGCTTTTGAGCATTGACGTTCACTCCCGCGGGCTGTATCATCCGCCCATTGCGCAAAGGAATGAGGAGCATCGGGAATGACGGGCAAGTCGTCGTCGGCTAAACAGAGCGTGAAAAAGACGGGCAAGCCTGCCGCCACTCGCGGAAAAAAACCGCCGAGCGAACTTGCGCGCCGCGAGGCGGAGTTGGAGATCATCAACTCGATCCAGCGCGGGCTGGCCTCGAAGATGGATATGGCCGCGATCTACAAACTGGTGGGGGATACATTGACCGAGATCTCCGGGGCCGAGGTGGTGGTGATCAACACCTGGACCGAGCAAAACACCATACGATATGAATATATTTATGAAAAGGGGCAACAGCTGGGAGGCTTCGAACGCCCGGCCTCGCCGTTGAACCTGCACGTGCGCCCGGTCCTGGAAAGCGGGAAGAGCATTCTTTGGAATACGGGCATGAAGGCGCGCCTGAAGAAATTCGGGCACAGCCTGCCGGCCGGGGAATTACCTCTTTCGGTGGTGATCGTGCCGCTCAAAACGAGCGCGCGCATGAACACATCCATCTCCCTGCAAAACGTGAGCCGCGAACACGCCTTCACCAAAGCAGATGTGCGCCTGCTGGAGACGCTGGCGAACAGCATGGGTGTGGCGCTCGAGAACGCGCGCCTGCTCAAGGAAACCGAACAGCGCAACGCAGAACTGGCGATCATCAACAGTGTGCAGGAGGGGTTGTCCCGCCAACTGGACCTGCAAGGCATCGTGGACCTGGTGGGCGAGAAGATCGGCGCGATCTTCCACGCCGATACCGTCATTGCCAGCCTGTACGACGACACGCGCGATTGGACCCTGTATTCCTATTACATGGATCACGGCAAGCGCACCTATTTCCCGATGGGACCAGCGCCCCGTCCGAGTTTGGGCGCGGTGATGGCAGATACGCGCCGCCCCCTGCTGCTGGGAACCACCGAGGAGAGCGAAGCGCTTGGCGCATTGAAGATCGCCAGCGCAGATGCCGATCAAGACCGCAATGAAAGTTTCCTTGGCACGCCGCTCCTGGTGGGCGAGCGGGTGATCGGTATGATCGCTGTGCAAAGTTATAAACGCCACGCGTACAACGAGTCGGATCTGGGACTGCTCCAGATGCTTGCCAACGCGATGAGCGTGGCACTCGAGAACGCGCGCCTGTTCGATGAAACGCAACGTCTCATCAAGGTCGAGCAGGAACGCGTGGCGGAACTGGCGATCATCAACAGTGTGCAAGCCGCGCTGGCCGCCGAATTGAATATTCAGGGCATCTACGACGCCATCGGCAACCGTATCCGCGAGATATTCAATCATACCGACATGAGTATCCGCGTCTACGACCCACAGACCGGCCTGCTTCACTTTCCCTATCAGTACGAAAACGGCGAACGCTTCCATCTTGACCCTGTGCGGCTCCCCGAGCACGGCTTTACCCCACACGTCATCCGCACGCGCAAAACGCTCGTTATCAACCAAAATTTGGAAGAAGAAGCAAAAAAATACGGCGCCATTCTCCTACGCGGCGAGAAGATGGAAAAATCCATGGTCTTCGTGCCGCTCATCATGGGGGATGAGGCTCGCGGCGTGATCGGTCTCAGCGATATGAACCGCGAGAACGCATTCAACGAGTCGAATGTGCGCCTGCTGGAAACTCTTGCCAACTCCATGAGCGTGGCTCTCGAGAATGCGCGTCTCTTCGACGAGACCCAGCGTCTCTTCAAAGCCGAGCAGGAGCGCGTGGCGGAACTGGCGATCATCAACAGCGTGCAGGAGGGGCTTGCGGCCAAACTGGACATGCACGCCATCTACGAGATGGTCGGGACGCGCATCCTTGAGATCTTCCATGCCGATACCGCCTACATCGCCATCCTGGATGCCGAAAAGCAGGAATACTATTTCCCCTATTACATTGACCGCGGCCGTCCGCTCCAAAGCCAGACCTTGAAAGTCGGTCAGGGGTTGACCTCGAAGGTGGCCGCCCTCAAGCGCCCGCTCCTGCTGGGCACGCGCGAGGAACAGCATCAAAATGGCGTGAGGTTCACCGCCTACGAGGAAGAGTCGCAGGACCTGAACCAGACCTATTTGGGCGTCCCCATTATGATCGCTAATGAAGCAATGGGTGTGGTGAGCGTGCAACGCTACCCCGAACACGCCTTCAACGAATCGGACGTGCGCCTGCTGCAAACGCTCGCGAACGCCATGAGCATCGCCCTCGAGAACGCGCGCCTTTTCGACAAAGCCCAGACCCTCCTCAAAGAGACCGAACAACGCAACGCCGAACTGGCCATCATCAACAGCGTGCAGGGTGCTCTCGCCGCCCAACTCGATATGCAGACCATCTACGATCTGGTCGGTGAGAAACTGCGCGAGATCTTCGACGCGCAAGGCGCCGGCATCACCGTGGTGGATTACGAACAAAAGATCATCCGCATCCCCTATCTCTTTGAAGATGGGGGGCTTTTCCGAGGTAAAACCATTCCGCTCGGCAAGGGGTTGATCTCGCTCGTGCTCGAAAACCGCCAGCCCCTGCGCATCAACACGCAGGAGGAGTTGCGCCAATACGTCCACCAAACTGTCTTTCCCGGCGCGCAGAACCTGCCCAAGTCGTGGTTGACCGTGCCGATCATCATCGGCGAACAGGCCATCGGCACGCTCAACGTGCAAAACTACCGCCGCGAGTACGCCTTCTCCGATTCGGACCAGCGCCTGCTTGAGACCCTCGCCGCCAGCCTGGGCGTGGCCCTCGATAACGCACGTCTCTTCGCCGAGACCCAGCGCCTGCTCCAGGAGACCGAGCACCGCGCCGCCGAACTGGCCGTGATCAACGCCGTTCAGCAGGCGCTGACCTCCAAACTCGATATCCGTTCAATTTATGAATCGGTCGGCGACAAATTGCGTGAGATCTTCAACGTGCAGACCGTGGCCATCTACACCGCCGACCTGAAAACGCGGATGATCCATTACGAATACGCCTTTGAAAAGGGACAGAAGTGGCAGACCAAGCCGCGTCCTTTTACGGGGTTGCACGCCTACATCGTGGAAACCGTGCTGCGAACGCACAGACCGGTCGTGGTCAACGAAAAGTTCGATGAGTTCGCCTCCCAATTCGCGGACTATCAGGCAGCCCGCTCCGAGGCTCCCAAGTCCATGGTTGCGGTCCCCATCATACAACACGGCGATGCGATCACCGGCATCTCACTCCAAAACCTCGAACAGGAATACTTCTTCTCCGACTCAGATGTGCGCCTTCTCGAAACCCTCGCCAATGCAATGAGCGTGGCCCTCGAAAACGCCCGTCTGCTCGATGAGACCCAGCGCCTACTCAAAGAGACCGAGGAACGCGCCGGCGAATTGTTCTTCATCAATGTGATCGGCCAGACACTCACCGAGGAACTGGACCTGAACACCATGATCGAGCGCGTGGGCGACAAATTGCGCGAAGCCTTCGATACAAAGAACATGGGGATCGGCCTGTACGATTCACGCACCAATGTCATGAGCGTCCCGTACGTCTATCGCGACGGTGTGCGCATGAGTGTGGATTCGTTCCAACTCAATGAGTTCAACCGCCGCATGTCCCTGGGCGGGCGCTCGATGGTCTTCAACCGCAACGCCGAAAAAGCGTGGAGGAAAACAGGCGGGATCACCGCCAGCGGTGAGACCCCAAAATCGTTCGTGCTCATCCCGCTCATGGCGGGCAAGGAACTGGTCGGCGGCATCACCCTGCAGGATTTCGAGCGCGAGGGCGCCTTCTCTGACCTTTCGGTGAGCCTGCTCGAGACCATCGCATCCAACATGGGCACGGCCATCCAGAACGCGCGCCTCTTCAATGAAGTGGTGCGTCGCAAGGAATACTTCGAGGCCCTCTTCCTGAACAACCCTGTGGCCGTGGTTACCATCGACAACAATGCCAACGTCACCTCGTGGAATCCCGCCGCAGAAAAACTTTTCGGCTACACCCGCGAAGAGGCCGTCGGCCGCAACGTGGACAGTCTTGTGGCCAAGCGCGACGACATCTACGAAGATGCGGTGAATCTTTCGCAAGCGGGAATCAGTCCGCAAGGCGGCGCATTCCAATCCATCGTCAAACGCACACGCAAGGACGGCACCCTTGTGGACGTGGAACTCTCCGCCGTGCCGATCATCGTGCAGGGTCAGAAGCAGGGCATCTACGCCCTCTATCACGACATCACCGAACTTCAACGCGCGCGTCAGGAAGCCGTGGCCGCCAACGAGGCCAAGAGCGCCTTCCTCGCCACCATGAGCCACGAGATCCGCACACCGATGAACGCCGTGATCGGCATGAGCGGCTTGCTCCTCGACACCTCGCTCAACCACGAACAGCGCGACTATGTGGAAACCATCCGCGACTCGGGCGACTCGCTGCTCAACATCATCAACGATATCCTCGACTTCAGCAAGATCGAAGCCGGGCGCATGGACATCGAAGCCGCGCCATTCGACCTGCGCGCCTGCATCGAATCCGCCCTGGACCTCGTGGCGGCTCGCGCCGTCCAAAAGGGACTCGAAACCGCCTACATCTTCGAAGACGAGGTGCCCGCCGCGGTCGAAGGCGATGAGACGCGCCTGCGCCAGATCCTGCTCAATCTGCTCAGCAACGCGGTCAAATTCACTGAAAATGGTGAGGTCGTACTCACGGTCTCACGTGTCCCCTCTCCAACATTACGCCCGACCAAAAATGGCAAACGTGAATCCGTGTCGCTGGTCTTCTCGGTGCGCGATACGGGTATCGGTCTGACGCAAGAGGGCATGGGGCGCCTCTTCCAATCCTTCTCGCAGGCCGACTCCTCCACCACGCGCAAATATGGCGGCACCGGCCTTGGTCTGGCCATCAGTAAACGTCTCGCCGAGTTGATGGGCGGCACCATGTGGGCCGAAAGCGAAGGCCTCAACAAGGGTTCCACCTTCACCTTCACGGTCAATGTTCCGGTCACCGACCTGCCCGCTCCCAAGCGCCGCGACATCAGCGGCATTCAGCCGCAGCTCAAAGGCCGCCGCCTGCTCATCGTGGACGACAACGCCACCAACCGCCGCATCCTCAACATGCAGACCAGCAAATGGGGCATGACCACACGCGACACCGAATCACCGCACCAGGCGCTCGAATGGGTGCGCGCGGGCGAGCGCTTCGACCTCGCCATCCTCGACATGCACATGCCCGAGATGGACGGTCTTTCGCTGGCTCATATTCTCCACCAGCAGAACAACGCCATACCGCTCATCCTTTTCAGCTCGCTTGGCCGCCGCGAACTGGGCGAACACGAATCCCAATTCGTGGCCTACCTCACCAAGCCGCTCAAACAATCGCAACTATTCGACACGCTGGCCGGAATCTTCACCGACGCGCAACCGGCCGCCCCGGCCGTTTCCGAATCCCGCCGCCTCCAACTGGACCCGGAACTGGGTGCCCGCCACCCGTTGCGCATCCTGCTGGCCGAGGACAACCTCGTCAACCAGAAACTGGCCCTGCGCATCCTCGCGCAAATGGGCTACCACGCCGACGTGGCCGCCAACGGCGAAGAAGCATTACGTGCCGTTCAAGGACAACCTTACGACCTGGTCCTCATGGACGTGCAAATGCCCGAGATGGATGGCATCGAGGCCACGCACCGCATCCGCATCATGGAAGGCATCCGCCAGCCCAGCATCGTGGGCTTGACCGCCAATGCCATGCAGGGTGACCGTGAAAAATGCATCGCGGCCGGCATGAACGACTACATCACCAAACCGATCCGCGTGGAAGAACTCGTCCGCGCCTTGCTCGACGTGAATCCGCAATAGGAGACTTGCATGACGCCGGTCATTGACCAGAACGTATACGACAATTTGAAGCAACAGGTCGGCGCCGACTTTATCGGTGAACTGGTGACCACCTTCCTCGAAGATGGTCCGCGCATGTTGGAAGAACTGCGCACCTCGCTCGCCGCCAAAGACTCGGAAACCTTCACGCGCGCGGCCCATTCCATGAAATCCAACGCCGCCACCTTCGGCGCCACCGACGTGGCCGAACTGGCCAAGGCGCTCGAAATGCTCGGGCGCATAAAAAACCTCGGCGAGGTCGGCAACCTGCTCGAGGTCCTGAACGAGGCGTATGAGCACGCCGCCGCCGCGTTGAAAGGGATGCTCCCATGAAGTCCGCGCAAGACTCCGGCCACATGCTGGTGGTGGATGATAACCGCGTCAACCGTCTCCTGCTCACGCACCACCTGCAGCAGATGGGTCACACCACCGACACCGCCGAGAATGGACAGGAAGCGCTCGAAAAATTACGCTCGGGCGAATTCGACCTGATGCTGCTCGACATCGAAATGCCGGTGCTCAACGGCTACCAAACCCTCGAAACCTGCCGTAACGACCCGGTGCTGCGCGAACTGCGCGTGATCATGACCTCCTCGCTCGACGAATTGGACAGCGTGGTGAAATGCATCGAAATGGGCGCGGAGGATTACCTCGTCAAGCCGCTCAACCCGATCCTGCTGCGCGCGCGTGTGAATGCCAGCCTCGAAAAGAAACGCCTGCGCGACCAGCAGAAACGCTGGTTCCGCACCTTCGCCACCGAGGAAGTGGCCAACGAGTTGATGCGCAACGGCTTCTCGCTCGGCGGCAAGACCGTGGACGCGACCGTCATGTTCGCGGACATCCGCTCGTTCACCACGCTCTCCGAAACCGGCGACCCGGCGGCCATCCACGAAATGCTGAACGGATATTTTTCGTTGATGTTCGGCGCCATCCACAGCCGCGGCGGATTGGTGAGCCAATTGCTCGGCGATGGGTTCATGGCCGTGTTTGGCACTCCCATCCCGCGCGAGAACCACCGCGAACTGGCCGTACAGGCCGGGCTCGATATGCTCGGTCGCCTTGAGGAATTCAACCGCAGGCAGGAGACACAGGGCGGGGCGCGCATCCGCATTGGCATTGGCATCGCCTCGGGCTTGATGATCGCGGGCTACACCGGCTCGGAGGAACGCGCCATCTACACCTGCATCGGCGACACGGTCAACCTGGCGGCGCGCATCGAGGAGCACACCAAAGTCGCCATGCGCGGACTGTTGATCGACCGTCACACCCGCGAAGGACTCTCCGACGGCATCCCCGTGGAGTCGTTGGGCGAAGTGATCTTCAAAGGCAAACAGCAGGC
>CAYNQA010000054.1:0-1121 GCA_964399225.1 uncultured Anaerolineaceae bacterium | reverse complement strand
CCCCACGTTTTACACCCCCATTACATCCTCTCCCCCAAACCTCAACCACATCGAAATAGCATGGATAAAAATCCCAAGGAGGATTCTCCCATGCAAACCATTCGCAAACTATTTCTGCTCGTGTGCATCGTCTGCCTTGTGGGGTGTGGCGCGCCCGCAATATCATCCCCACAGGGGGCGACCTCACCCGCCTCCCCCGTCGAGACCGAAGCGCAGGGGGCGGAAATGTCCAGCCGTCCCAACATCCTTTACATCCTCGCCGACGACATGTCCGTCTCGGATCTGCAATTCATGCCGAAGACAATGGAGTTGATCGGCGGGCAGGGAGTCACGTTCGAGAATTTCTTCGTCAGCATGGCGCTGTGTTGTCCGTCGCGCACGTGTATGCTGCGCGGACAGTATCCGCATAACACGCAGATCGTTGGCAATTTGCAACCCGATGGCGGTTATGGAAAATTCCTCGAACTCGGACTCGAGGATTCCACCATCGCGGTCTGGCTGCAGCAGGCGGGCTACAACACCGCGCTTTTCGGAAAATACATGAACGGCTATCCCGGCAACACCGCCAAAGACGTGATCCCAACGGGCTGGACAGAATGGTACAGCAGTGTGGCTGGCAACGCCTACGAACAATATAACTACACCCTTAACGAAAACGGCACGCTGGTGCGCTACGGCAACGCGCCCGAAAATTACGGCACCGACGTGTACGCCGCGAAGGCCGCCGACTTCATCGCGCGCAGTGTGGCCGAGGGCACGCCGTTCTTCGCCTACGTTTCGGTCTATGCCCCGCACGATCCGGCTACACCCGCGCCGCGTCATGCCGAAATGTTTGCCGACCTGATCTTGCCGCAATCGCCTTCTTTCAACGAGTCTGACATGAGCGACAAGCCGCAGGGACTGCGCAACAACAAACCGCTCGGCGAGACGGACATCGCCCTTCTCGAACAGACGTATCGCAAGCGTGCCCAGTCTCTGCAAGCTGTGGATGAAATGGTGGCTAATTTTGTGGCGCAACTCGAAGCGCTCGGCCAACTCGACAACACCTACATCGTCTTCACATCCGATAACGGATACCACCTTGGCGAACATCGCCTGCCGGGCGGGAAGAACATGCCCTA
>CAYNQA010000053.1:0-13401 GCA_964399225.1 uncultured Anaerolineaceae bacterium | reverse complement strand
GTTGCATTGCTCACCGCCGAGCGCATCGAGCCGGGCGAATACCAGGTCATCTCTGCGCCGGGCGTCAGCGGCGTGATCTGCCACGAGTCTTTTGGCCACGGCGTGGAAACGGATATGTTCCTCAAGGAACGCGCCAAGGCCGCGCACTTCATCGATCAAGTTGTCGGCTCCTCATTGGTGAACATCTACGATGACCCCAGTCTCTCCGGCTCCTTCGGTTCTTATTTCTTCGATGATGAAGGGTTGATGTCTGCGCCGACTCAAATTGTGGAGAACGGCCTCTTCCGCCGCGGCATCACCGACTTCTATTCGGCCAACGCGCTCGGCATCACGCGCTCCGCCAATGGCCGCCGCCAGGATTACAGCCGCAAAGCTTACGCGCGCATGAGCAACACATTCTTCGGCGCGGGCACAACCAAACTTGAAGACATGCTTGCCATGGTGGACAACGGTATCTATCTCGACCAGTGGTCCTCCGGCATGGAAGATCCGCAGGGTTGGGGCATTCAAGTCACGTGCCATTTCGGGCACGAGATCAAGAACGGAAAAATTACGAATCGCGTCTTCGCTCCCATCGGCGTCTCCGGCTACGTGCCCGACGTGCTGGGAAGCATCACCGCAGTTGGCAACGATCTTCACCTCGATGGCGGCGGGTGCGGCAAAGGCCACAAGGAGCTGATCCCCGTCTCCTCGGGCGGTCCGCATCTGTTGATGAAAGCGAGGCTGGGATGATCAAGAAAATCATCGCTGCACTGAATGCCCGCAAGGAACTGGCAGGCTGGTCGCTCCGCCGCACCGTTACGCGTGATGCGCAGGTGTATTTGATCGGCCAGAAGGTGGAGGCTCAGCGCCTCGCCGGCCAGGAAAGTTTCCGCATCGAAGTCTTCCGTCACAACACCGGACCGGACGGTTCAGCCGGTATGGGCTCCGGGGAGATCACGCTTCTTTCCAACGGGGACGTGGAATCGGCCATCGACAAGGCCTCGCTCGTCGCCGGGCTGGTGACCAACCCCGTCCACACGCTGCCGGCCCCTGCGCCGCTGCCCGATGTCCCGTTGTTGGATGATGCGATCCAGCGCGATCCGCTCGGCGCTCTCGACGGCGTGACCAGCGAATTGCTTGCCGCCGCGTCCCGCCTCAGCGATGTGCGCATGACCTCCGCCGAAGCTTTCGCCGATGTGACCCACATTCACTACATCAACAGCCGCGGCATCGACGCCGAACAGGAGATGTCGAACATCAGCCTCGAGTTCGTGTTGCAGAGTCACAAGGGCGAGCGCAACGTGGAAACTTTCCGCGAGTGGGGCCGCCGCCGTCTCGCAGACCTGAATATTCAAGAAGAAGTCCTGCTCAACGCCCGCTATAACCGCGACATGTTGGAAGCAGGCCCGCCGCCCTCCTGGCAGGGACCGGTGGTTCTGCGCGATCAAGTGCTGGCTGATTTCGTTTCTGGTGAGAAGTTGGTTGCTGGTGTACTGCAATCGCTTGGCGGCGCCGGGCTGAAATATGCGCAGGTATCCAATTGGGAGGCAGGAAAGTCCGTGTTCCGCGGCGAGGTGAGCGGCGATCCGCTGACCGCGTGGGCGAACCGCACGATCCCCTTTGGTGTGGCATCCAACCGTTTCGATGAAGAAGGCCTGCCCGCTCAGCGGATGGAGTTCATCCGTGAAAATAATCTGGTCGCGTTCTCGGCCAGTCAGCGCTATGCTGATTACCTGAGCCTTGCCCCCACGGGCGCGTTCGGTGGTCTGGAGTTGGCGGCGGGAAAATGGGAACCGTCAGCGTTGCTGGATGAACCATACGTGGAGATCGCCCTCTTCTCGTGGTTCAACCCGAACAGTATTACCGGCGACTTCGCCTGTGAGATTCGCCTCGGCTATTTCGTGGAGAACGGTGTGCGTAAACCCTTCCGCGGCGGACAGTTGATCGGCAATGTGCTTGATGCGCTCGCGAACGTCCGCTGGGGCAAAGAGACCGCCCTGCTGGGCCACTACCTCGGGCCGACCACAGCGCGCTTCGGTAATTTGAAAGTGGCTGGGGAATAAAAATGTCAGGGCGGACCAATCGGTCCGCCCTTTTTGTTCAAACTGGGGCAGACACGCAGGTCTGCCCTATTGTTTTAATTGCATGACTACGCCGGCCGCCAGCGCGATCTGCCCGAGGTGATACAAACCGATATTGATGATCCGTCCGTGATGGATGGGGGTCACGAACTTATTCCACGCCAGAACGATATCGGACAGGAAGAATAGGAATGCACCGGCCGCCGCCAGCAGGGACGCGCCCGCATCCCATGAGATATCGGTCAGTTTGAGCATGGCCGAGAGCAGCATGAGCGAGATGACCACACCATACGCAAGGACCGGTCCTCGCAGACGCCCCTGTCCCTTCGCGGCGATGGCCTCCAGAATACGCCGCATCACCCGCACCCCGCCCAACCCGATCATGACCGCCAGCAAAGCCGACCAAAGCGAAAGCGGCGAGGGCGGCAGGTTGAATCCCGTTACATAGAAAATGTGACCGAGCAGGAACGCCGCCAGCCCGAAGATGAAGAAGCGGTCGAGCCAGAGCAGGAGGATATCTCCTGCGAGGGAAAAAAGGATGCCCAGGCTGAACCATAGCCCGGCACCGGTCATCCCGACGGAGGTGAAGAGATAGGCGAACAAAACCACCATCACGGCCGGCTTGGCGATGAACTCCAGCGGACGGAATTGTTTCCACAACGCCAGCGACTCGAGCGCGGCGAAGATCAATGCAGTCAGAAGATAGACCATGCTGCCCTCCCAATTCCAAATGGCATGGACGGGCATGCGCCCGCCCTATTTGTGTTTCTTTTTCGTTTTTACTTTATAGCCAAACCGCTTCAACCATTCTTCGTCGTCGCGCCAGTCTTTGAGCACCTTCACGCGCAGTTCGAGGAAGACCGGACGTCCGCCCATGGATTCGATCTCTTTGCGGGCTTCCGAGCCGATGCGTTTGAGCATTTTGCCGCCTTCGCCGATCACGATGCCCTTCTGCGACTCGCGCTCCACGAACACGGTGGCGGCAATGTAGGCCATGCCGTTGGCGCGCTCGGTGAATTCATCGATGCGGACAGCGATGCCGTGCGGCACCTCGTCGCGCAGGATCTTCAATGCGGCTTCGCGCACCAGGTCGGCGGCGATCTCTTTCTCGTACAGGTCGGTGACTTGCTCCGAGTCGAACTCAGGCGGGCGCTCGGGCAGGAATGAAGCCAGCAGGCTTTGCACGTCGGCCAGTCCATCTCCCCGCGTGGCAGAAATGGGCATCACCTTCGCCTCCCTGTGGACCAGAGCCTGATACGCCTCGCGGCGCGAGGCCAGCGCTTCGGGCGAGAGCAGGTCTACTTTGTTAAGGCCCAGCACAAGCGGTTTTCTGCGCGGCAGGAACGCAGCGATCTCGGCATCCTCTTCCGATGGTTCGACGGTGCCGTCGAACAGCCAGAGGATGGCGTCAACATCTTCGAGCGCTTCGCGCGCTTCCTGGTTCAAGAACTCGCCCAGACGGTGGCGTGGGCGATGCAAGCCGGGCGTATCCACGAAGATCATTTGATAGGCCTCGGTGGTGAGGATGCCGAGCTGACGGCGGCGGGTGGTTTGCGCGCGCGGTGAAACCGCGGCCACCTTTTGTCCAAGCAGGGCATTGATGAGGGTGGACTTGCCCACGTTGGGGCGTCCGATGATGGCGATGAAGCCGGAGTGGAAGTTTGTCATGCTTTTTTGGTTTTCCAATTTACAACTGCAAGACTGAAAATGATGAGCGCCGAACCGACGAGCAACTGCCATGAGAGTGGTTCATCGAGGAAGAGCACGCCGAGGATCACACCGCCAACCGGAAAGATATACGTGACGAGTGTGGCGCGCGTCGGACCGATCTCGTGGATGAGGTAGTAGAGCATGATCGTGGCCAGCCCGGAACCGAGAATGCCCAGCCAGAGCGCGGCGATCCACGTGATGGGCAGGGACGGCACCAGGAACGGCTTTTCGAACAGAGGCCCAACGATCCACATCAAGATGGCGGATGTGAAGAGAGGCATGGCGCCGCGTGCCACGCCATGGACGTGTTGCGTAAATTTGCGCGCCGCCACGGCAGACCCGGCATAGAAAAGTGCGGCGAGAATCACGGCGGCCTGCCCGATGGCCGAATTGTGCGAACCCACTGCAACATCCTTGCTCAGCAGAATCACAACCCCTGCAAACCCGATCAGCAGGCCGAGCACTTTTTGGTAGGTCATCTTGTCATCGTGCAGCCAGAAGTGCGCGATGACGATGGTAAAGAGCGGGACGGTTGCATTGAGGATGGACGCGACCGCCGAGTCGATGGTCTGTTCGCCCCAGGAGATGAAGAAGATGGGGATGGCGAGACTTGTTGGGCCGATGATGGCGAAGGTCAGCCAGGTTTTGCCATCGCGCGGCCAGGTCACTTTTTGGAAGGAGCCGATGATCCACGCGGTCAGAGCGCCGAAGCCCATGCGAAACGCCACGAGTGCCATCGGGCCGATTTCCTGTACGCCGATCTTGATCCAGATGAAGGATGTGCTCCAGATCAAGCCGAGGGTAATGAAGACGATCCAGTGTTTGGTTTTCATGTTCACCTTTGTATCGATAAAACGCCTGCAGGCGATTGCGGGCTGAGTGTAACATGTCAGGTCAGCACCGCGCCTTCGAGTTTCAACAACCACTCTTTGGTTTTTAATCCTTCGCCTCCGCCATAGCCATGGAGTTTGCCATCCATGCCGATGACGCGATGGCAAGGAACCACGAGCGGCATGGGGTTGGTGGCGTTGGCGCGTCCCACCGCTCGATAGGCGTGCGGGCAGCCGATCTGTTCGGCAATGTGGGCGTAGGTGGTTGTCTCGCCGTAGGGAATGGAATAAACGATCTGTAAAACAGCGCGCTGGAACGGCCGCAACAGCGACCAATCTATGGGGAAGGAAAAGGTGCGGGGGTCACCGAGCAGGTAGGAGGTCAGTTCGAGGCGGGGGAGGGCTGTCTGCTCGGCGGAAGGGACAACCGGTCGTTTGAGTCGTTTTGTGAGGTAATGTTCGAAATGGGCTTTGGCTGAGTCCCATTCCACGGCGGCCAGCCCATCGCCGGTCATGGCCACCCAAAGTACCCCGAGCGGCGTCCGTTCTGTCTTGCCAATGTAGACCGGATCGAGTGTTTTCATGTCCACTTACACCTTTGCAAATTGTTGTACATGCGTAGGGCAATCGTAGGTTAGGCGTCAAGTACTAATTGAATAGACATGGTAAATTTGAACTGTAAGGTGATTTCTCTTCTCCTCCTTTCGCGAGAGCCGGGGTCGGCGTCCCTGGCTCTCACCATTTAACGGGGAAAAATCGGTTCTGCGGGAGCGCTTCTTGAGGAGGCGTGAAATCGGGGTGGTCAGACGGAGGAGAGTATAATCCGCTTACTTCCGATTGAGAGGAAACCATGAACAAGAAGATCACCATTATCGGCCTCGGTCAGATCGGCGCATCCATCGGTTTGGCACTCGAAAACTACAAGGCGTCGCTGAAGCGTGTGGGGCACGATAAAAAACCCGATGCCGCCAAATCGGCGCAGACAAAAGGCGCTGTGGACGAGATCAACTTCAACCTGCCTTCTTCCGTCCGCGATGCGGATATCGTGGTGCTGGCAGTGCCATTGTCCGAACTCGAAGATACGTTCAAGCTGATCGCCGAAGACTTGAAAGAGGGCGCTGTGGTGTTGGATACCGCCCCGGTAAAAGGTCCCGTGGCACGTTGGGCTGAGAAGTACATCCCGGCGGGACGTTTCCACGTGGGGCTGGTCCCCTCCATTGGGCCCGATCATTTGCTGGACGTGGGAACGGGTCAGGTGTCGGCTCGGGCTGACCTCTTCCACGAGGCGGTGTTTCTTGTTTGCCCATCGCCCAAGGCATCTGAGCAGGCTGTCAAGCGCGCCACTGACCTGCTGGAACTGCTCGGTGCGGCCCCTCTTTTCTCTGAGCCGCTCGAAGCAGACGGTTTGATGGCATCACTGCACACCCTGCCGCAGTTGATGGCACTTGCCCTCTTGCACTCCACCACAAAACAACCCGGCTGGAAGGAAGCCCGCAAACTGGCCAGCCGCCCGTATGGATTGACCGCCGCCTCTGCGCTCTATCTCGATGAGGCTGCCTCTGTCATGGATGCCGTGCATGGCAACCGGCATAATGTGATGCGTGTGCTTGATAACGCCATCCGTTCGTTGACCGAATTACGCAGTTCGCTCGATGACCCTGAGTTGCAAGCCGCGGAAACCATCGTGGATGATGCCTACACCGGCGGCATGCAATGGCTGAAGGAACGCCTCGGCGCCGACTGGCTGGTGGACGATAAACAGCAGATCGAGATTCCCACGTTTGGCGAGCGCCTGCTCGGCACGTGGGTGCGGCCCGATCGAAAAAGCAAGTAATATCGCATGGGCGGGCTCCCCGCCCATTTTATTTCCATGGCCTTCTTTTGTTACATTCTCCAATGCTCCGACGGGACTTATTACACCGGCTGGACCACCGATCCTTCGCGGCGCGAGAAACAGCACAACGCCGGGCGCGGCGCCAAATACACGCGCACAAGGCGGCCGTTGAAGATGGTCTATATCGAAGAGCAGCCTGACCGTACCACCGCGATGAAACGCGAACGGGCCATCAAGAAGATGACCCGTGAACAAAAACGAAAGATGATCGAGGCGTAGGGGCGGGGTTTCCCCGCCCTCTTTGGTTAAAAAAAGGGGCGGACACGCAGGTCCGCCCCAACAAATTAATCCGTGAACAGCGGCAGGTGCCCGAGGGAATACACATCCATCCACTGGGCGCGGTCGCCTTCGGTCAGGATGGCCGCGTCGCCGACCACCTTCGCCCCGGCCTTTTCCATGATCATGCGCATCCCCTGCAGGGTGGACCCGGTGCTGATCACATCGTCCACGAGCAAGACCTTCTTTTTCGTGACACTCTTCAGGTCTTTTTCATCGAGCACCAACATTTGCGGTTTACCGGTGGTAATGGAGAGAGTCTCGGTCGTCAGGGCGGCGCCCATGTAGGGTTTATACATTTTGCGCAGGACAATGTAGGGTTTCTTGGTCACCACAGAAAGGGCATGCGCCAACGGAATGGACTTGGCCTCGGCTGTGACGAGCAGGTCGTACTTCACTTCCTTGATCTTTTTTGCCAATGCACGCGCGCTGGCCTGGACCAATTCCGTATCGCCAAGGATGTTGAGGATGGCGATGCGCAAGCCTGGTTTGATCGTGAAGAGCGGTAGTTTTCGCTTGAGACCGGCGATCTCGATGTTGTAGGTGTCACGTGGCATGGGTGCGTTCCGTATTTGATTTGGGGTTGCCGTTAGTTTATCATATTCCGGGCGGGTATAATTCCTGCCATGTTGCCCGACCTGCACTTGAAAGACACGGTCCATATGCGTAAACAACATCCCTGCGGATCGTTCGATTGGGTTGTCACCCGCCTCGGCGCGGACATCGGGCTGGAATGCCTCGGATGCGGGCGGCGCGTGATGCTCACCCGCCGCGAATTGGCTCGCAGGGCAAAAACGATCCGGCCGGCGAATCCGCCACAGGGTCCGGGCGGCGAAGCGAGTAAAGATTCAGGAGCCTCATGAGACCATCCCATCTGCGAATCGGCTTCTTTAGCGACTTCTATCTCCCCGTTGTGAGCGGCATTGCCACCTCGATGCAATTGCTCGCCCAGGGACTGCGCGATGCCGGTCACGACGTGACCATCTTCGCGCCGCGTTTCCCAAACTACGAAGACGATGAACCCAAAGTGCGGCGGGTGCCCTCGTTCCGCTACATGTCCCTGCCTGAGGTGTACGTGGCTGTGCCCGGCACCCCGCGCACTACATGGGCCTTGCGCTCGCTCGAACTGGACGTGATCCACGTGCACAGCCCGCTGACCGTGGGCATGATGGCCTACATCACCGCCCGTGCCAAGCGCCTGCCGCTGGTGTACACCTATCACACCTCCCTGACCGATTACACACACTACATGAAAGTAGTGGGCGGCACACGCCCGGCCTACCATGCCGCGCGCTGGTTCAGCGCCGCGACCGCCAACCTGAGCGACCAGGTGGTGGTGCCCTCCAAAAAGTTCAAGCGCCTGCTCGAATCGCAGAACGTGCATCGCCCGGTCCACGCCATCCCGAACGGCATTGACATTGCCAACTTCCGCACATCCACCCGCCCCGGACATTACCGCCTCCGCCTGGGACTGGAAGCGGATGCGCCCTTGCTGGTCTTCGTCGGCCGAATCGACCCCGAGAAAAACATTGATTTCCTCATGGATGCTTTCGAGCGCGTCGCTGCCCGCTTCCCCAACGTGCACTTTGCCCTGGCCGGAGATGGGGCTGCCCGCGCCGGGTTGGAGGTCAAAGCCGCCTCCCTGTCTGCCGCGAAGCGCGTGCACTTCCTCGGCATGATGGACCGCGCCGACCTGCCGGCCTTGCTCCACGACTCGACCATGTTCCTCTCCGCCTCCACGACCGAGACGCAGTGCCTCTCGATGGTGGAAGCCATTGCCGCCGGCCTGCCCGTGGTGGCGGTGCGGGATGAGGCCTTTGAAGGCATCGTGGAGGATGGCGGCAACGGTCATACCGTGCCCGGCGATTTGCAGACGTTCACCGACAAGGTCTGCGATTTGCTGGCCGACCGTCCGCGGCTCGAGCGATACAGCAAACGTTCGTATGAGCTGAGCGAAAACTTCTCCATTGAAACGCAGGTGAACACGATGGTGCAACTCTATCGCACTGCCATCAACACCGCCAGGAACAACAGCAGGATCTTCGTGCTCTAGTCACTTCTCTGCGGAATGAATATTTCCGCGCCCTTGCCATGAAAAAGAAACATATCCTCTTCCTGTTCTCCGATACCGGCGGCGGACACCGCTCGGCCTCAGAGGCCATCATCGAGGCGCTTGGGTTGGAATTCCCGAACACATTCACCACAGAGATGGTGGATTTCTTCAAGGATTACGCGCCTGCCCCATTCAACAAAGCCCCGGAAATGTATCCGCAACTGGTGAAAGCGCCGCAGTTGTGGCAGGCCGGTTTCTACGCCACCGATGGTCGTGCCCGCGCGCGTGTGATCACGTACACACTCTGGCCGTATGCCAGCCGCGCCGCAAAGCGCATGTTGGAGAGCCATCCCAGCGACATTGTTGTGACCACGCACCCGTTTGCCAATTCGTTTGCCCTCAAGGCGCTCGGCAGGAACCGCATCCGTCCGTTCATCACAGTGGTCACCGACCCGGTCACTACGCATGCCTTGTGGTTCGATAAACGCGCCGACCTGATCCTTGTCCCCACGGCCGCCTCGCGTGAGCGCGCCATTGACTATCACATGCCGCCCGAGAAGGTGCATGTGGTCGGTCAACCCGTAGCGGACCGCTATTGCGCCCCGCCCGGTGACAAGCACGCTCTGCGCGAAAAACTGGGCTGGCCGCAGCGCAGGACGATGGTCGTCATCGTTGGCGGCGGCGAGGGGATGGGGCCGATCGAACAGACCGCGCGCGCCATTGACGGATCCGGCCTGAACGTGGCGCTCGCCATCGTGACCGGGCGAAACGAGGCGTTGAAGCAAAAACTCGAAGCGCACCATTGGAACATTCCTGTGTACATTTACGGTTTCACCCGCGACCTGCCGGACTTCTTCCGCGCGGCGGATGTGCTCATCACCAAAGCCGGGCCAGGCACGATCGCCGAAGCCCTGAACGCCGGATTGCCGATCATTCTCAACGCCCGCCTGCCGGGGCAGGAGGATGGCAACGTCACTTACGTTCAACGTGAACAAGTAGGCGTGTGGGCGCCCACACCGCAACGAGTGGTCAACGCCCTCACCCGCTGGGTGCAAAATCCCGCCGATCGTGAGCGTTATGCATCGAACTGTCGCCGCACTGCCTGTCCCGAAGCGGCACGCCTGATTGCCCGCTTCATCGCCGGGCAGGCCGGGATCAAAAAATAAATTCTTTACGACATAAACCACAGAACACGCGCAGAAAAAACATAATTTCCTGTGTCTTTCCCGCAGGACATCAGGACGATGCGTGCGCTCTGTGGTGAAATATTGCAGAGGTATAATCTTCCCCATGCCCATCCTGGATAAACACAGCCTGGACTTCATCAGCCGCAGTCCCGAACAGACGCGGCGTATTGGCATGAGGCTGGGTGGATTACTCCAACCCGGCGACCTTGTCTGCCTGCAGGGGAACCTTGGCGCAGGCAAGACCACCTTTGTGCAAGGCATTGCGCAAGGTTGGGGCGCCTCGGACGAAGTCTCCAGCCCAACCTTCGTACTCGTCAACGTATATCGCCGCGCCGACGGCAGCCGCCTCTCTCACATGGATGCCTACCGCATCGAGTCCGCGCCCGAGGCGGAGGAACTCGACCTCGATACCATGCAAAACGAAGGTCCGCTGTTGATCGAGTGGGCTGACCGCATCCAAGAGATCCTGCCCCCCGAACGTTTATGGATCTCCCTGGAACACACCGGCGAAGAACAACGCGAAATGCGTTTTCATGCCGAAGGCAAACGCTGCGATGAGATCATTCACCAATTGCGCTTGTCCATGTTTGGAGTGGATTGATGCTGCTCGCTGTTGACACCTCCACTTCCCAACTTGGACTCGCCCTCTACGACGGCGCTTCCGTCCTCGCCGAACTGGCATGGACCTCGCGTGCCCGTCACACCGCCGAGTTGGCCCCGGCTCTCACCGGACTATTGGCCCGCACCGGCCATCGCATGCCCGACCTGACCGTGATCGGGGTTGCCATCGGCCCCGGCTCGTTCACATCCCTGCGCGTTGGCCTGGCCTTCGCGAAGGGACTTGCTCTCGCGCGCAAACTTCCCATCGTCGGCGTGCCCACACTGGATGTGGTCGCCGCGGGGGTGCCCGTGCAACAACTTCCGCTGGCGGCAGTGATCCAGGCCGGGCGGACGCGCGTCGCTGTGGGGTGGTATCAGGCCGGGGAAAGCGGGTGGCAGGCCGGAGATCCAGCTCGAACGATGACCGTGGACGAGTTGGCGGAATCCATCCATCATCCCACGTTAGTGGCTGGCGAGTTGAACGCAGACGAACGTCATCGTCTGATGCGCAAGCGTGTAAACGTGCACCTGATGTCGCCGGCGTTGTCGGTGCGGCGTCCGGCCATCCTTGCCGAGCTGGCGTGGAATCGCTGGCAGGCGGGGGCGGCAAGCGAACTGGCCTCGCTCGCGCCGATCTACCTGCACACCGAAGGCTCGCCGCTATGATCATCCGGCACATGACAGTCGAGGATGTGCCGCAGGTGGTACAGATCGATCAGGCCTCGTTCACCCTGCCGTGGACCGAGCGTTCATTCCATTATGAAGTGACCGGGAACAAAGCCTCCCGTTGTTGGGTGGTGGAGACCGAGAACCGCGAAGTCGCCGCCATGCTGGTGCTCTGGCTGATCGTGGACGAGGCGCACATCGCGACTATCGCCACGCATCCCGAGTATCGCCGCCGCGGATATGCCAAGGCCATGTTGGTGGAGGCCCTGCGATCGGCGCGCGAGGAGGGCGCAGTTTCTGCCCTGCTCGAGGTGCGCGCACATCACAGCGTGGCGCAAAAGATCTATCATGATCTTGGTTTTGTGGATGTGGGCCGCCGCGCCAGTTACTACCGCGATAATGGCGAAGACGCCATTTTGATGACCCTCAATCCCATAGCTGGAGATTGGCTATAAAAAAACAGAATCTTGGTATTCGCTCATCGAATACCGAGTCATGAAATTAAAAAGGAAACGAATGAACACCAAAGACACCCTCATCAAGAAACTGAAAGACAAGACCGCCAATATTGCCATCCTTGGCCTGGGCTATGTAGGCCTGCCGCTCGCAGTTGTGTTCGGCGAGGCGGGATTCAACGTCACGGGCGTGGACCCGGACAAGCGCAAGGTGGAGGCGCTCAACAAAGGCGTCTCGTACATCCCCGACGTGAAGACCGAGGCCGTAGCCGCGCTGGTCAAGTCCGGACATCTCAAGGCCACCGCAGATTTCTCCGTGCTGAAGCAGATGGACGCGGTCAGTATTTGCGTGCCGACGCCGCTGCGCAAGACCGGCGACCCGGACATGTCCTTCATCATGTCGGCCACCGAAGAACTCGCCAAGTACATGCACATGGGCATGGTGATCGTGCTCGAGTCCACCACCTACCCCGGCACGACGCGCGAGGTGCTCCTGCCCAAACTCGGCACGGACCACAACCTGACCGTCGGCGAGGATTGGTTCCTGGCCTTCTCACCCGAGCGTGTGGACCCGGGCCGCGAAGATTTCACCACTATCAACACCCCCAAGGTGATGGGAGGCATTACCGATGCCTGCGGCGAAGTAGCCACCGCCTGGTATTCGGGCGCGATCCAGACCGTGCACCACGTCTCTTCGGCGGAAGCGGCGGAGATGTCGAAACTGCTCGAGAACACCTTCCGCATGATCAACATCGGCCTCGTCAATGAACTGGCCATCATGTGCGAACGTCTCGGCGTGGATGTGTGGGAAGTGATCGAAGCGGCCGCCACCAAACCGTTCGGCTTCATGAAGTTCACGCCCGGACCCGGTCTCGGCGGGCACTGCATCCCGATCGACCCGCTCTATCTTTCGTGGAAGATGAAGTCGTTCAATTACAACGCGCGCTTCATCGAACTGGCTTCCGAGATCAACACCAACATGCCGCGTTATGTGGTCTCGCGCATGTTGGAGGCGATGAACGACCGCGGCATGTTGCTCAAGGGCAGCAACATCCTTGTCCTCGGCGCAGCGTACAAGCCCGACATCGATGACGTGCGTGAATCACCTGCGCTGGATGTGATCGGCCTGCTCCAGAAAAAAGGCGCGAAGGTGGAATATCACGACCCATACATCCCGCACATCCACCACGAGCACGACGGCTGGCACATGGACAGCGTCGGCGACGTGATGTCCGCTGTCCGTTCTGCGGATGCGGTCATCATCGTCACCAATCACAAAGCCTACGATTATGCGGCCATCATCAAAGAGGCGAAGTTCGTCTTCGACACACGCAACGCGACCGGCAAGATCGCGAAGGGGAACGAGAAGGTCGAGAGACTCTAGGTTTCAAGTTCCAGGTGTCAGGTTCCAGGCAGATCGTGAACTTGACACCTGACACATGACACCTGACACTTGGAGAAACATGGCACATTACCTAGTCACCGGCGCGGCCGGATTCATCGGGGCGCGGACCTCGACCATGCTGATCGAGCAGGGACATACTGTCGTCGGCGTGGACAACATGACCGACGCCTACGATGTCCGCGTCAAGGAATATCGGTTGAAGCGGCTTCAGTCGTTGCCGGGCTTCACCTACCACAAACTAAGCATCGCGGACAAGGACGCT
>CAYNQA010000052.1:0-13505 GCA_964399225.1 uncultured Anaerolineaceae bacterium | reverse complement strand
TGACCGAGTGAGGTATAAGCCACACTTGACACCTGGTACCTGACACCTGATACTTACATCCATGACCCGCTGGCTGGACCCTCACCCCGTAAACATCAAATCGCTTGCCTCGCTGAATCTGCATCCCCTCGTCGCGCAGACTCTCGCACGGCGCGGCATCACTACTCCGGATTCTGCGCGCGCGTTCCTGCATCCCGAAGAGCTCCCGTCCACGCCATACCCTGAAATCACATCCGCCTCGCACGGAGGCATCTCCACAGCCATCGAGCGCATTCTGTTGGCTATCCGCAATAGCGAATTGGTCTGTGTGTGGGGCGATTTTGACGTGGACGGCCAGACCTCCACCACCCTGCTTGTGCAGGCACTACAAGCGCTTGGCGCAAAGGTGGTGTTCTATGTCCCCGTGCGCGGACGGGAGAGTCACGGTGTGCATATCGAGTCGTTGGCACCGATCCTCGACAACGGCGCGACGTTGGTGGTGACCTGCGACACTGGCATCACCGCGCACAAAGCCATTGATTACGCCAACTCGCGCGGCGTGGACGTGATCGTCACCGACCATCACGACCTCGGCGAGACTTTGCCGAATGCGCTGGCGGTCATCGATCCGAAGATGCTGGCGGAGGATCATCCGCTGGCGAATTTGGCGGGCGTGGGGGTGGCGTATAAATTGGCGGAGGCGTTATTTGGAAGCGCGTCGAAAGTCGAAAGTCAAATGTCGCCTGATGATTTACTTGACTTGGTGGCATTGGGACTCATCGCGGATGTCGCATTGCTGCGCGGTGAGACTCGCTCACTCGCCCAAAAAGGAATCCGCCAACTGCGCGAGACGAAGCGGCTCGGGTTGCGTGTCATCGCGGAATTGGCGGGCGCTTCGCTGGACACGCTCACCGAGGAAACCATCGGCTTCACATTCGGTCCGCGCTTGAATGCGCTTGGACGCTTGGGTGACGCAAATCCTGCTGTCGAATTACTTCTCACCCGCGACCCGGTCCGCGCGCGGGTGCTGGCGGCACAGATCGAGGGCCTGAACGCGCAACGCAAGATGCTGACGAGTCAAGTCTACGAGGCGGCCGAAGCACAACTGAAAGAGTCCCCTGCCCTGCTCGATGAACCCGCGATCGTGCTTTCGCATCCGAGTTGGCCGGGCGGCGTGGTGGGCATCGTCGCGAATCGCCTCGTGGACCGCCATCACAAGCCCGCCATCCTGCTCAACGAATCGGAGGATGGCATCTTGCGCGGGTCAGCGCGCTCGGTCGAAGGGCTGCACATCACCGAAGCCATCGCCGCGCAAAAAGATCTATTGCTTGGCTTTGGCGGTCACCCCATGGCGGCGGGCATGTCGCTGAAAAAAGAAGACCTGGCGGTTTTCCGCAAACGTCTCGGTGTGGCGGTGGAAAAACAACTCGGCGCCACAGTCCGCGAGGAGCCGACATTACAAATTGACGCATGGCTTGGCTTGGATGAGATCAACTTTGATCTGGCCGACGCCATCGAGTCGCTGGCGCCGTTCGGAGCGGGCAACCCATCGCTGACCTTTGCCTCGCGGCGGGTGAAACTGAAATCGGTCAAGGAGATCGGCAAGACCAAGGAGCATCTGCGCCTCAATATCGAAGACGAGGCAGGCAACACGCAAAGTCTTTTGTGGTGGGGCGGCGCAGGCGGAGAATTGCCCGAGCCTGAGACGGTGCTCGATGCGGCGTACTCGGTCCGTGCCAGCAGTTACCGCGGACAAAAACAACTGACCCTGCAATACGAAGAATTCCGCGTGGTGGAAGAAGCGCCCGTGGAGATCCGCAAGCCCGGCATCGAAGTCCGCGACATGCGCTTGCAGGCATCCCTGCTCAACCTGCAACCGTCCACGCTGATCTGGGCGGAGGGTGCGGATAAGGAGGTCGGCGTTTCGCGACGTGACCTGCGCCAAGCGGATGAACTTTCGATCTTCACTACACCGCCATCGCCCGCCGAGTTGCGCAAGGCGCTGGAGATCGCTCAACCAAAGATCGTATACGTATTCGCAAAATCACCCGCCGAAGAATCGCCCGAGGAATTTTTGAGTCATGTGGCTGGGTTGTGCAAGTTCGTGCTGAACCGGCGCGGGGGCGAGGCCACAGTCCGCGAGTTGGCATCCGCCATGGCGTCGAGAGAGAGCGCCGTGCAGGTGGGGCTGGAATGGCTGGCGGCGGGAGGTCAACTCGGGGTGGAGATCGAGGACGGCGAGGTGAAATTGTCCAAAGAAACGCGCGAGAAGAATCCGTATTTGCAGGCGGAATTGTTCGTGGCATTGCGCGGCATCTTGAAAGAGACCAGCGCTTATCGCAATTACTTCACGACTACGGGTGATCTCGAAACTTTGATCAACGCCGCATAAGCACAATGCGAGCGGTACTTTTGTCACTGGCATGCAACCATGCTTGCCTGTATACTTTTGATCCATCCCAATCACGAAAGGATTCCCAATGAAATTCAGTTCCCGTTTGCTGCAAGCCATCATTACTATCATCGCTATTTTTGGATTGTTGCTTGGCGCGGCGAGTTCGTTCACAGCGCAGGCAGCGCCCGCCGGTGGAAACGGCGTACGCATTGCCACATCCCCGGTTACTGGCAAGGTGACCTTTGTCGGCGCTTCGCCGTCGGAGCCTCTGGCTGTTACCGGCGCGGTAGGCGCAGGCATCGATGCGCCTGTGCGCGCCTCTTCGATCCTGTCGGTATATGCGCCGCAGTTCGGCATTGCGAATGCGCGTGAAGACCTTGCGCTCGTGCGTACGAAGCGCCTCGATGACGGACGCACCGTCATGCGTTATCAACAAACCTACCAGGGTGTGCCGGTGCTTGCCGGCGATCTTGTTTTGCAAATGAACGACGGGGGTATGATCTCACTGAACGGCAAGGCATCCCCCAACCTTTCCATTTCCACAATCCCCGCGATCGGTGCGGCTCAGGCACGCGATACGGCTGTTGCACTCACCGCGAAATTGCACAATATTGACACGGCACTGTTAAGCGCCAGCGAGGCGGCTTTGTGGATCTATGATGCGCGCCTGCTTGAGGGCAAGGCAACCCGCCCGGCGCACCTCGTCTGGCGCGTGGAAGTGACCGCCGCTGGAAAACCCATCCGCGAGCTGGTGCTGGTGGACGCAAAACGCGGCAGCGTGAGCCTGAACTTCAACCAGGTGGATACGATCTGGACCAACGCCCCCCGCCCCGCTTCGAACCTGAACGGGACAGCGGGCATCGCCCTCGCTTCCCGTCAACCGTCCCCGCAGTCCGTGCTCGGCACACCCGTGCTCAAGACCTACACATCCAGCGGGACGAGCGGACAACGCGTGAGTCTGGTCTGCCAGAACAGCGTGCGCAACTGCGGCAGCGGCAATGCAGACGCAAATGACGCACACGCCTTTGCCTACGATACCTACGCTGTCTATGCCGCCAGTCCCTTCAACCGCGATGGCATCGACGGCGCCGGCATGGACCTGATCTCGAACGTGAATTGGAATCAGATCGGGTATTGCCCCAACGCGTTCTGGGACGGCGATGAAATGACCTACTGCACCGGCCTTGCCGCCGACGATGTGGTCGGCCACGAGCTTACTCATGGTGTGACTCAGCATGAGTCCAACCTGTTCTATTACTGGGAACCGGGTGCCATCAACGAGTCGCTCTCCGATGTGTGGGGCGAATACGTGGACCAGACCAACGGCGATGGTACAGACGGCGCAACCTACGATTGGAAGATCGGTGAAGACGCGACCGGCCTTGGCGTGATCCGCAATATGAAGACCCCGACCTCCTACGGCCAGCCCGACTCGATGACCAGTCCGTATTACTGCAAAAGCGGATCGTGCTACGCCAACGATAACGGCGGCGTGCACTACAACAGCGGTGTGAACAACAAGGCAACCTACCTGATGGTGGTTGGAGGCAGTTTCAATAGCAAGACGGTTTCACCGCTGGGCTGGGCCAAGACCATTACGATCTACTACGAAGCCCAGACCAACCTGCTGGCCTCCGGCTCCGGATATTACGACCTGTATCACATCCTCTACCAGGCGTGCGTCAACACGGTTGGAGTGAACGGCATCAGCATGGCCGATTGCCAGGAAGTGCGCGACGCGACCGATGCTGTGAAAATGAACATCGAGCCTTCCGCGAATTTCAACCCCAACACCAGCGCCTGCCCGGTCAACACGGCGGCGGATGTCACAGTGTTTAGCGAAGATTTCGAGAGCGGCACCGACGGCTGGACACTCTCCAGTGCCTCAGACTGGATGTTGTGGTCGAACACCAGCTACTATCCCGATTTTGGTCCCTTCGCCTACGACGGCCTGGACTCGCTGTATGCTGACGATGTGTACGCCCTCAACAATGCCACAGCCACCAGCCCGGTGATCAACCTGCCGGCCGGCGATGCTTCTTATTTGTTCTTTGCGCACGACTTCTGGCTCGAATCAAATTATGACGGCGGTGTGCTCGAATACAGCGTGAACGGCGGCGCTTTCAACGATGCCTCTGCGCTGTACAGCGGCGGGCAGAACTATAAGGGCACCCTGAACTCCTCGGGCAACCCGATCGCCAATCGCAGCGCCTTCACCGGCGACAGTCACGGCTATGTCACTTCGCGCTATAACCTGACCAGCCTGGCCGGCCAAAATGTGCAATTCCGCTGGCGCATGGGCACAGACTCGATCAACTACATCGGCGGGTGGTGGCTCGATGCCATTCAGGTGAACACCTGTCTTGGTGTGCCTTCCATTCCGAACCTGGCCAGCCCGGCGGCGAATGCGCTCGTCAAGGATCTCACCCCCGCCTTCGATTGGAGCGACTCAGCGCCCGACCTCGATCACTACCTGCTGGAAGTGGATGACAACAACGATTTCAGCAGTCCATTGATCAGCGAGGCCGTAAGCGGCGCATCCACCTTCACCCCGATCGTTGACCTTCCCGCCGCCACAACCCTCTACTGGCGGGTTGCCTCGTACAACAGCGGCGGTGACTCGCTCGGCTGGAGCACGGTGCGCTCCTTCCGCACGGCCTACGCTCCGCCCAGCCTGCTTACGCCGGCCAATGCAAGCACAGGCAATGCGCTCAAGCCGGTCTATGATTGGGCGGACACGCCGGGAGCCACATCATACACCATCCAGGTTTCGCGAAACATCAAGTTCACCCTGCTGGTGGCGAATAAGACCCTCGGCGTTTCCACGTACACCCAGCCGATCGGACTTTTACGCAATACGGTCTATTACTGGCGCGTTCGTGTGAACGGTCCATTCGGCCCGAGCGACTGGTCGCCAGTCTTCCAATTCCAAACGACCCCGTAATCCTGCCAACAGGGATATCAAAAACACGGACGGCCTCGCGGCCGTCCGTGTTCTATTTATAAACCTGCGGGTTAACGCAATTTGGAAGGCGGGTTCCCTGCAGCCCGGCCAGCAAATTTTCGCAGGCCATTTCTGCCATGCGCTTGCGGGTGCCATGTGTGGCAGAGCCAATGTGCGGAGCAATGAAACAATTGGGCAATGAATACAGAACGTGACTCGGAGGTAAAGGCTCAGGGTCGGTCACATCGAGGGTGGCGGCACGGATCCAGTGTTCGGAGAGGGCGCGCACGAGGGCATCGGTGTCCACCACCGGTCCACGCGCGGCATTGACGAGGATGGCGGACGGCTTCATGTGCCGCAAGGCTGTTTCGTTGATCAAACCGCGAGTCGATGCGGTAAGGGGACAATGCAGACTGACGAAATCGCTCGTCGCAAGCAACTCCTCCAACGGACGATATTCCGCGCCTGTTCGCGCTTCATTCACCTCACTCGGAGCGGGCTGCCAATAGATGATGCGGATCCCAAACCCGCGGGCACGTTCGGCAACCGCGGAGCCGATCTTCCCCATTCCAATGATTCCCAGCGTTGCGCCGCGCAGGTCTGCACCGAGCCAGCCGGTCGGTGACCACGTGGACCAGCGTCCCTCACGCGCATCGAGTGCAGATTCGGGCAGGCGCCGCGCAGCAGTCAGCAACAGCGACATGGTCAGGTCGGCAGTGGCATCGGTCATGGCGCCAGGCGTGTTGCCGACCGGGATGCCGCGGGCTGTGCAGGCGGCCACGTCAATGTTATCCACGCCCACGGCCATGTTGCTGACCACCTTCAACCTCGGCGCACGAGACAGGATGGATTCGTCCACGCGGGCGGTGAGGAGGGAGAGGATGCCTTCGGCTTGCGGGAGGGCAGCGAGCAGGTTATCTCTCCAACCGGGAATCTCTTCGCGACCTGCGATCAGGTTCACCCGTCGAGAAAGAAGCGAGATCCAATCGGGAGGGAGAGGATGCGTGAGCAGGATGGTCGGCAAGTTTTCAGTCATATGTGTTTAATTGGTGGTTGTTGGTGGCAGTATATCATCGGCGATGGAATCACTCTCATGTAATTTTTATGATATTTATCTATATTATTGACAAGTTGAATTGTGGCTGATATACTCCCGAACAATGAAAAGTACGCGTGATCGAATCTTGCAATCGCTTTTGCGGAAACCCCGTTCCACCATCAATGAGTTGGCGGAGGCGGTGGGTATTAACCCGATCTCTGTGCGCCATCATTTGACCAACCTGCAAATGGAAGGGGTTGTGGAGGCGCAGGAGGAACGCCACGGGGTGGGACGTCCGCGCCTGGTGTATGTGTTGACCGATGAGGGCATGGAGCGCTTCCCCACCCGCTACCTGCGCCTGACGACGCGCCTGTTGGCGCAGATGAAAGAATCCATGCCGAAGCCGATGGTTAGCAAGCTGTTCTCGCAGGTGGCCGAAGGGTTGGCCGCCGAATATGCCGAACAGATGAAAGGAATGAGCATGGAGGAGCGTCTGGAGGCAGTGAAGGAACTGCTGGCCGATGAAGGGTTCACTGTGGAATGGGAGAAGTCGAAGGAAGGCTATCGCATTCACGAGATCACCTGCCCCTACTATCAGATCGGCCAGAGCCACCCGGAAGTTTGCACGGTGGACCAGACCCTGATCTCCAAAATGCTGGCTGTGCCGGTTAACAAGGTGCAATGTATTTTGGATGGCGGCGCGCACTGCACGTACGTGGTGCAGCCAAAGTAACCTGCCATCTTTGCGAGTGAGCGTTCTTTTACGAGCGCAGCGATCCTCTCGTCACCTGGAAATTGATCCGGCGGAAGAGCACCGCCTCGCAATAACAAACTCATGAGTAATGGTGAACAATGACTGAACAAGCTGAACCCAAACCAATCCAGTGGACGATCCATACCACCCATCCTGAGCGCGTAGAGAAAGTGCGCGCTTCGCTTTCGGAGGTGGTGGATCCCGAAATCGGGATGAACATCATCCAACTCGGGCTGGTGCGTGACATTCAGATCGAGAATGAGATGGCGCGCCTGAAAATGATCCTGACCACGCCGTTCTGCCCGTACGGCCCCGCCATGATCGAGATGACCAAGGCCAAGGCCGTGGAAGGCTTGAGCATGCCGGTGACGATCGAGATGGGCATGGAGATGTGGGATTTCTCGATGATGGAAGATCCGTCGGCACTGGATTGGGGAATGTACGCATAAGCAAAGAAAAAACGCGACTCCATAAGGGTCGCGTTTTTTAGTGGTTATCGCGGCATAGCCGTCTCCGTTTTTTACGCGATAATTTTCAACCAAAGGTCACGTCAAGGCATCCATAGCGCATCGCAGCAATCGAGGAGACGGCCAATCTCAAATTTGGTGGTGGTATTTTTCCGAAAATCGTGTCATAATACCGGCAGGTTTTTTTCCAGGGGTTGGCTTTTTAGCAAGATCCAAAAACCTCCCCGAAACCTGTTTTCGTTAGTTAATTTTATCTGCCAGCCATGCGCTCCAGCAGACCACGCGCCTGATCTGTGGGATTTCAAAGCGCCTACCCCGAGCAATTATTCCGATTTCGAGTTTTTCCTGTTTCCAAGAATTGTCCACGCCCGCTCTCATGCAGGGAATGTACATCATTGGTGTCTCAACACAGGGTTGATAACGGAGTATAAAAATGGACTGGGAAATTTCGATCGATCAAGAAAGCAACGTGCTCTATGTCAAAACTCTTGGGTTGTTCAATATGGACTCCACCGCAGAGTTGATAAAAGAATGCCTGGCTCTCATAAAAATGAGGGGTTGCAGAAGGTGTTTGGTCGACAACACAGGGCTGCAACTCATCAGAATTGAGACTCTCGAAATCTATTCGGCTCCGGCGATGTTTTCAAGTCTGGGCGTCCCTCGCAGTTTGCATATTGCGCAAGTGTTTTCGGAGAAACACAAAAACGAGCTGCATTTTCTGGAAACGGTTTGCTACAATAATGGCTACTCTGTTTCGGTGTTTTCTGAAATTGAGCTGGCTCGGCAATGGTTAAACAAGTAAAAAATTCTTGAAAACTTACCTGCGCAGTACTTCTGCTGATCAACACCGATGATTAGGGAATTGTCCAGAACCAGATAAGTTCTGCGACATTGTAATAATACAGGAGCAGCGGACCTCCTGGGCGTTTTACGTTCAATACTGGCAGCCCACAAGGTTTCCTCGTTCTATACCCGTTTCACACCGGGCGTCAGCCGTCTCCTTTCACAAATGACAGGGGACAACAAGGGGGCAGTCCGTTTCCGCGCTTGACTTCCGCATTTTCTACACTATACTTTGCCCATTCTCCCATCCAAGGAATGAACCGTGGCTAAATCCAAGAGCGCCATCCTTAAAAGTGTATCCCTTTTCGCGGACCTTCCCGCGGAGATGTTGAACTATCTGGCCGCCAAGGTGGAAAAGCGAACCCTCGAGGCCGGAGATATCCTGTTCAACGAAGGCGAGCCGGGCGACGCCCTCTTCTTTATCATCTCCGGCGAACTCGAGATCTACAAAGGCGCGGCAAATGACAAACACCGCCAGGTGCTGGCAAAGCTTGGTTCCGGTGAGGCGCTGGGCGAGATGGCCCTGCTCGAGAACAAGCCGCGCTCAGCATCGGCGCAGGCGCTCGAACCCTGCTCCCTGCTGAGCCTCAAACGTCAGGACTTCGAAGACCTCCTGCGGCAACACGGGGAATTAGCCCTCAAAATGACCGCCGTGATCTCGGCGCGCTTGCGGGTCATGGAAGGCGCAACCGCCTCGGCTGTGATGGCTGAAAAAAGCGCCGACATCGGCAAGACCCGCATCTTTATTTCCTATTCCCGCCGCGACAAAACCTTCGTCAAAAAATTCAACGATGTGCTGACCGAGCAGGGCGTGAACACCTGGGTGGATTGGGAGAACATCCCGCTCACCGCTGACTGGTGGGATGAGATCGTGCGCGGAATCAAAAGCGCAGACGCCTTTGCCTTCGTGATCTCGCCCGACTCGCTCAATTCGCCGGTCTGCCAGCGTGAACTGCAGACCGCTCTCGACAATAACAAGCGCCTCATTCCCGTCCTCCATCGGGATTCGCCTTCGGAGATCATTCCGCCCGCGGTCGCCGCCGCAAACTGGGTGGCGATGCATAACGAGAAGGAATTAAAGGACAATATCGGCGCTATGTTGTCCGTGATCAACACCGACCTGGAATGGGTCCGCCAACATACGCGCCTCCTCGAGCGCGCCCTCGAATGGGACTCTGGCGGACGCAACACCAACCTGCTCCTGCGAGGTCCCGATCTGGACCAGGCACAAGCCTGGCTGGCAAGAGCAGGTGCGATCACCAACTCAAAACCCCTGCCCCTGCATGGTGACTTCATCCAGGCCAGCCGCCGCGACTCGGTGCGCCGTCTGCGCGTTGCCCGCGGTATTGGCGCCGGCTTCGTTCTTGTGATGATCGTTGCAACCATCATTTCTCTGCTAGGGCTGCGTGACGCAAACATCGCCCGCTATGAAGCAGAGGCCGCCCGCGCCACGGCTGTCAGTTATGCCGACGCGGCTGCCACATCACAGGCACAGGCGATCGAATTTGCAAATGCAGCTGCGGCAGCGCGCTACGAAGCGGAGGCCAACCTTGCCAAGTCCGACCAACTCCGCATGGCGCTTGAATCGAAAGAGATCCTGGATGAATCACTGGGCAACGTTGAAACGGCTGTCCTCTTAAGTCTGCACGCCCTGAAAACCAGCTACGTGTCACAAGCCGATATTGTGCTTGCGAGAGCCCTGCCGCGCTTGTTCACCATCCAGATTTTTGCCGGCCACGCTGACAACGTGGTTAGTGTGGATATTTCACCTGATGGCCGCTACGTGCTTACCGGCAGCGAGGACTTCACCGCCCGCCTGTGGGACATCGCCAGCGGCCAAGAGATCCGTCAGTATGCGGGGCATACAGACGAAGTGCGTAGTGTCGCCTTTTCGCCGGTTGGTAAATTTGTGGCCACCGGCAGTTCCGACACCACGGCACGCATCTGGGATGCGGAGACTGGCAAAGAGATCATGATCCTTTCAGGCCATGCCGACCAGATCAACTCGCTCTCTTTTTCTCCGGATGGACGTTACCTTGCCACCGCCAGCGAAGACGCAACCGTTCTGCTCTGGGACCTGGAAACGGGTGAGCAGGTAATGGCATTTACCGGCCATACCGGCCCGGTGAACAGCGTGGATTTTTCGAGTAACGGCATCTATCTCCTCACAGGCAGCGACGATACCACTGCCCGCATGTGGAACATTGCCACAAACACCGAATCGCGCCAATTCACCGGCCATGCGCGCGAAGTATTAAGCGTGGCATTCTCCCCCACCATGGAATATATAGTCACAGGAAGCGACGCCAACGCGCGCATCTTCAGTGTTGCAACCGGGCGGATCTCGATTGAACTGACTGGCCATGCCGACCGCGTCCGAAGCGTGGCTTACTCCGCAGACGGAAAATATATCCTCACTGCCAGCTCTGACCGCACGGCACGCATTTGGGATGCAGTCACGGGCGAACAATTGCGGGTGCTCAGCGGTCATACCGACCTGGTGCGAAGCGCCGCCTTCTCACCCGATGGAACAACCGTGGTGACCGGCAGCCTGGACGAGACTGCCCGCCTGTGGAATGCCACATCCCCCGCAAGGACACGCATCTTCAGCGGTCACACCGACGCACTCTACTCCATCGCAATCTCACCGGATGATAAATCCATGCTGACCGGCAGCGCCGACGGCACTATGCGTTTATGGAACACACAGACCGACGAACTGTTGATGCGGTTCGAAGGCCATACGAATTGGGTCGCCGGTGTGGCATTTTCGCCGGATGGAAAATTTGGCTTCTCTGCGAGCTGGGATAAAACTGCGCGCCGATGGGATCTGACAACCGGGAAATTATTGACCGAATACGCCGGTCACACAGACGAGATCAACGCCATCGCTGTCTCTCCTGATGGAAGACTTGTGGTCACGGGTAGTGAAGATATGACCGCCCGTCTGTGGCATGCCGAAACCGGTAAAGAGCTGACCCAGTACGTTGGCCACAGCGAGGGCGTCACGAGCGTGGCATTCTCTCCCGATGGAAAATATGTTTTGACCGGCAGCAATGATGAGACTGCGCGCCTGTGGGATACCATCAGCGGCGATCTGGTCATGGAATTCATCGGCCACAGAGACGAGATCAAGGGTGTGGCGTTCTCTCCAGACGGCAAGACCGTGGCAACCGCCAGCGATGATGAAACCGCCCGCCTGTGGGACGTGGCGAACGGGCAGGAGATCCTGAAGATCAGCGGGCATGCAAATCAGGTCAAGGCGGTCGCGTTCTCACCCAATGGCCGCTACCTTCTAACCGGTTCCGACGATTCCACCGCTCGCCTGTGGAATCTTTCGAACGGGCAGGAGATCCGCTCCTTCATTTCGCACACAGCGCCGATCCGCGCGGTCGCCTTCACGCACGACGGACTGTTCGTTCTGACCGGCAGCGCCGACAAGACCGCCCGCATCTGGGATACGGACTATATTGACACTGTCCTTCTGGCTTGTAGCCGCGTCTTCCGTGAGTTGACCGAGGAAGAACTCGTGCAACACCTTGTCACCGACACGACACCGGTCTGTCCGTAACACAAAAAGCAACGGCTCACATGCCGTTGCTTTTTTTTGACGTGCTTGACATTCTCCGCACCGTCACTATACTGAGAATCGGAGGCAGCATGGATACATCAGACATCGAGCGGCTTCAAAAACATGTCCCTGACCTGAATACAGCAGGCGGACGGCTAAAGATCGCACTTTACGCTATCGCATGGCTGGCGGGGGTGACAGCCTACTTCATCCTGACCGACAACATACCAACCTGGAGCATCGACAGCCAGATCGTCATCGTTGCATTGGGATATCTCATTTTGAGTTTCTTTTTTTCGCGCAAGGACGCGTATAAGAAAAAATACGGCGCAATGGCATTCCGTCAGGCATTCGCGCATTACGGGATCCCCGGACTGGCCTTGGTGTTTGGTGCCATGGCGCACACCGCGTATATGAATGGCCCGTCCCTGCCGCAGGGCTGGTGGACGAGTATCTTCGAGTGGCTGGGATGGTTGATGATCGTGATCGGCGCGGTGCTCTGGATCCGCGCAGCCTACGTCTTCGGGTTGGACAACCTGACGATGCTCTACGTCTATCATCCGGAAGACGGCAGGATGATCGATGCGAGCATTTACGGCGTTCTGCGTCACCCGGTCTACGCTGGGGCCTTGCGGGTCATCATCGGGCTGGGCCTGGTGAATGGCAACGCGAATGCACTCGCGTTCATCCTCCTCATTCCGCTCGGAGTGTTTGCCTGGCTGCGCCTCGTGGAGGAGAAAGAGTTGATCGAGCGCTTTGGCGCACAATACGCCGAGCATCGCAATCGTGTTCCTGCTTTCTGGCCGCGCATCCGCGACCTTGGAAAATTCTTCGGGTTCCTGATTACTGGCAAATAATCGGCAGTCCCAATTGATTACGAGGAGACAATGTGAAAGGTGAGGAGATCGAGGTCAAGCTATATGTCCGCAACCTGGCGAACATCCAATCGCGCCTGCTGGATCTTGGTGCATCACTGCTCGAGCCGCGTGCGCACGAAAACAACCTGCGCTACGATCTGCCCGATGGTAACTTGCGCGCGGGCAAACGAGTCTTGCGCCTGCGCCAATCGGGAGATGCGCGCCTGACTTACAAAGGCCCCGCTGAGGAACGCGACGGCGTGATGGCGCGTACGGAAATCGAGTTTACTGTCGGAGACTTCGACGCAGCGAAACAATTCCTCGCATCGCTCGGCTACGTGGAAGTTGCCGTGTACGAAAAATTCCGCACCACATACGCAATGGACTCAACGCACATCATGCTCGACGAACTGCCATACGGAAACTTCGTGGAGATTGAGGGACCAGACACCGCCTCCATCCGTGCCCTGGCCGTCCGCCTCAATCTGGACTTTGAAGCGGCCATCCCAGCCAGCTATCTTGCCATCTTCGAGCGGCTCTGCACGGACCGCGCCCTCGATCCATCCCGCCTAACGTTCGAGTCTCTCAACCACATACACATCACACCCGAAATGCTCCGCCTCCGCCCGGCGGATGAGTGACGTATAATCATCACA
>CAYNQA010000051.1:0-13688 GCA_964399225.1 uncultured Anaerolineaceae bacterium | reverse complement strand
CGGCCCTGTCAAGGCCGAGATCGCGGGTTCGAATCCCGTCGGGGCCGCCAGTCAAAACAACCTGGAAATCCAGGTTGTTTTTGTTTCCCTACCCCCACTTGAGGAGCAGGTACCCGGCCACGGCGCGAGCGACACCAGAAATGATCAGGGCTGTAACCAAGCCGGTCCATTCGCCAATAGCCGGGCCAATGAAAGAGCTGGATAGGATGGCCGCATTGAGGGCGATGTTGTACCAGGCAAGGTGGGAAGGACGATCCTCAGGCGGAATGTGTTCTAGAATGTAATTGGCATAAGCACCGCCTGCCAGCGCCCACGTGAAGCCCCCTAACAATGACACAACGTAATATTGCCATACGGTCTGAGACAAAGCCAGCAAGACTGGGTAGAACGCCATCCCAATCATCCCCCAACCAGTGACACGTTTATGGCCCAGGCGGTTGACGATACGATGCAACTGCAGAGAAGCGATCAAGACTGTCAGGTAGAAGAGTGCAGTGCCGATACCAATGTGATCGTCGTTTAGGTGCAGGACGTTCACATTGAACAGCGGGTAAAGCGGTGACGCCATCAAGTGCGCAAAATGAAAGATAAACAGCAGAATCATCACTCGCCGGAACGGACCGCGCAGGATGTCAAGGCGAAGGGGTGATGTTTCTGTGGCAGAGGCATCGGTTCGCGATGATGCGACAGGCTCCGGCGGGATTGGAAGCGCGGTAGCCGTATCCGGTAGTGGCCGAACAAAATACAGGTGGAAACTGCTCATTGCCGCCCCAATGAAACCGATCGTAAAGACAACTTGATAGCCTGACGGAAAAGCCAATGATTCCAGAATGTAGCCGCTGGCAAGAGAACTGGCAATGTATGCAAGAGAAAAAACTACGTTGCGATTACCAGCCACAAGAGCTCGGAAGCGAACCGGTACTGCTTCTGCAAAAAGTGCATTGAAGCCTACGCCGAGCGGTGATAGAGGAATAGCCATCAGAAACGCCAACACGATCAAAGCCCAAATCTGTCCCTGTGCGTCGAACAGCCAGGGTAGCGGGATCCAAAGAGCGTAGCCAAGGCGGTAAAAAACCGAGGAGCCAAAGACAGCCCGGTTGATATCGCGCTTTTCCACCCAGCGGGCAGACGGCATGGCAATAAACAGGTTTACAACAGCGGATGCAGCGGCGATCAGTCCGATTTGAAGACCAGTTGCGCCAAGCCGGGCAGCATACACATTTAGAAATGCCACCGCTGAACCGCTGAGAACACCAAACCAGCCAATATCGAAATAAAGGTGGAGGAACGTCAGGTGATATTTTCGCGGCACGTCGGTGTGGCGAAAGAGATGGTGAAGCATGTGAAGAATTATATCGAAAATTACCGGGATATAATCACATCAACCCATTAGAGGCAATCCATGAATCGACTTTCCTCATCCACATCCCCGTACCTTCTTCAACATGCCCATAACCCCGTGGACTGGTTTCCCTGGGGCGAAGAAGCCCTTGGCAGAGCGCGCGCCGAGGACAAACCTATTTTCCTAAGCATCGGATACGCGGCGTGCCATTGGTGCCATGTTATGGCCCACGAGTCGTTCGAAGATCATGTCACCGCGGCATTTTTGAACGAAAATTTCATTTGTATCAAAGTCGATCGCGAGGAACGGCCTGACCTGGACGGAATCTACATGTCTGCGGTGGTCGCATTGACCGGGAGCGGCGGCTGGCCCATGTCGGTATTCCTCACGCCAGACCTGCGCCCATTCTATGGGGGCACCTATTTTCCGCCCAAGGCGCGTTACAACATGCCATCTTTCCGCGACGTATTGACATCTCTTGTAGATGCATGGAAATCCCAACGCAGCGAGATCAACCGGATTGGCTCGCAACTCAAAGAACACCTTGTGCGTCAGGCAGTGGCACAGGCAAGTACAAACGGTTTTTCAATAGAGATGCTTGCCATTGCAGAAAAGAACTTGACCGACTCATACGATTGGGGATATGGCGGTTGGGGTGCGGCACCAAAATTTCCGCAGGCGATGACGATTGATTTCTTGCTTGCACGTTCTGCACTCGCAGCAGAACCCCAATCCATAAAAAGAGAACAGGCGGCAATTCACGCACTCACGTCCATGGCACGCGGCGGAATGTATGATGTAGCCGGCGGCGGCTTCTCCCGTTACAGCACGGACAATTTTTGGCGTGTCCCCCACTTCGAAAAGATGCTTTACGACAACGCCCTGCTTGTGCGCGCATATTTGCATGCGTGGCAAATGACTGGTGAGGCATCCTTCCGCCGCGTCGTGGAAGAAACGCTGGATTTCGCGCTCCGCGAACTCACCCACCCCGAAGGCGGCTTCTATTCCTCACTCGATGCGGATTCCGAAGGAGAGGAGGGAAAATTCTATGTGTGGACGCGGGACGAGATCAGGGAATCGCTCACTAGTGAAAGCGAGTTCTTTGAAACGGCATATGGGATCACTGACCGGGGAAACTGGGAGGGCAAGACGGTACTCCAACGCGCTGTCGATGATGCATCCCTGGCGGCGCGCTTCAAGCTGGACCCCGCGGCGGTCGCCTCGAAACTGGCCGGTTGCCACGCCAAACTATTATCCGCCCGCACTGGACGTATTCGCCCAGGCACGGACAACAAGGTGCTGACCGCATGGAATGGCTTAATGCTTGCAGCATTCGCTGAAGCCGCAAGAGTTTTGGGAGTTCAGGACGTACATCGCCGCGATGCCTATCTCGATGCGGCAGCCCGCAACGCAGATTTTATCCTCTCCCGCCTCCGCCCGGATGGAAAGTTGCGCCGGTCCTGGCGGGATGGCAAAACAACAGAAGAAGTTTTTCTTGAGGACTACGCCGCGCTCATCCTTGGCTTGCTCGAGCTTTATCAAAGTGACTTCAAGAATAAATGTTTTAGTGCGGCCATACAACTGGCAGATGAAATGATCGAGCGCTTCAGCGATCCAGTTGGCGGTTTTTTTGACACTCCGTCCGATGCAAAGTCACTGCTGGTGCGCCCAAAAGATGTTCAGGATAATGCCACTCCTTCCGGCAATGCTCTGGCAGTAGAGGCGCTTCTGAAACTATCCATGCTGAGTGAGCGTGGAGACTTCAGGGACAAGGCAGAAGAGTCCCTACGCCTCGTGACCGGTTTTGCCGCGCAGTATCCCACCGGATTTGCGCGCTGGCTGGGCGCAGCCCAAATTGCGATCGGTAAAGTGAAGCAAGTCGCATTGGTGTTCGGCCAGGATGAGGAGCATGCGCAAGCAATGGTCGAGACAACGTTTGGGAGGTACCGGCCGAATATGGTGGTTGCGGGAAGCCGCTTCCCCGTCCAGGATGATGCGCCCAGTTTGCTAAAAGATCGTCCATTGCTGGCAAGTCAGAAGTCCGCAGCATATGTTTGCGAGGGATTCGTCTGCTTGCAGCCAGCCGGGAGCACAGAGGACCTCGCCCGTCAACTGGATTCATAACGTATAATTACGAAACGCATGCAATAAGGAGACAAAATGAAAAATAAACCCTTGACTCACTATCTTCTTGCCCTAACCCTTGCCATGGCTGCCCTGCTCGTAACCTATGCAGGGGCGATCGCCGCGACCCCTGCCCGCCCGATGGCGGCTTCTGGAGTGACCACCTTCCGATCGTTTGGAAAATATGACGGATACGTCCGTGAGTATATGGATGATTACTGGTATGGGAATGTTGTGAACTCCAATGCCAGCACCATTTATATTGGTGACGACACAGCCAAACGCCTTGTTGTGGGTATTCTGGATTTCGATACATCAAGCCTGCCGGATACAGCAACAATCACCTACGCCACTCTCGAAGTGCGCGTGACAAACCTGAACCTAGCTTATGGTGACCCATACATGAATCTGGGCGACATGCATGGGGATATCATCTCAGGCTATTTCGGCACCACACCTGCTCTCGAGTCTATGGATTTCGAATGGTGGGCTGATAGCTGGGCTGGCACATTCTCCCAGGCTTATAAAGTGGGCCAATGGGTTTACTTTGAAATTGACCCAACGTCACTTGGGTATGTAAATCTTCAAGGACGGACTCAATTCAAGCTGTATTTTGTGGATGACAACGAGGATGTCTTGCCGCAAGGTGTCACCATTGCCAGCGGGAATAATCCGGTCTTTACCTATCGTCCGAAACTGGTAATCTACTTTGATACTCCCTAATCTGTGGGTTTAATATAAAAAACGGCGGAGATCATCTCTCCGCCGTTTTCGATTCGTTTCAGCTACTTCGGCTGATCTTTTTTGTCGGCTCCAGAGTCGGAGTCATCCTTCTTACCCGACAATCCCTCCCTAAAATTGCGTATGCCCTCGCCCAGTTCAGATGCGATCTTACCGATACGTCCCGGGCCGAACAGCAAAACAACAATGATCAGGAGGATAACGATCTCAAGTGGTCCAATTCGGAATGGCATGGGGTCTCCTTACGTGAATTCGCTGTTTAATTTACCACAATTGAGAGGAAATGAACATCTCAGCCACGTCGACCCCAGATGATACCCTCCAGGAAACGCTCGAAGCGATTGTAGATCGAGCGTAACCGCGCCAAAAATCGTTGGCGGCGAGGATTGATCCGGGTAGCAGCGGGTTTAGAGCCCGTCCATTCAGCAGCAAGAGCGCCCCATGTCAGGCCGGCGCCAAAACCAACAAACACCAGCTTGTCGCCGGGCTTGATCATGCCTTTTTGAACTGCTTCCACGGTTGCGATCGGAATGGATGCAGTGGAAGTATTGCCATAACGATCCAGGTTCACAACAAAGCGTTCCATGGGGAGCTTGAGACCGCGGGCAGCCGCATTAATGATGCGGATATTTGCCTGATGAGGCACGATCCAGTTGATGTCTTCCTTGTTGAGCTTGGCGGACTTAAGAACTTCTTCGGTCGCTTGCGCCATTACTTTTGTGGCAAAGCGAAATACTTCATTGCCATCCATGTAGATGTAATGACGGCCTTCGCGTACCGTTGCCTCCGTGGCAGGGTATCGACTTCCCCCGGCTGGCAGGGTGAGCAAGTCGCCGCCGGAGCCGTCTGAGTGCATTACTGCGGATAGTACACCACCCGGAGTTTCTCGCGCCTGCAGGACAAAGGCGCCCGCGCCGTCTCCGAAGAGAATGCATGTGCTTCGGTCCTGCCAGTTCACAAAGCGAGACAGGGTCTCCGTGCCGATCACGAGAGCATTCTTGATCGAACCGCTTCGAATGGACTGGGCTGCCATGTTCAGGCCAAAAATAAAACCTGAACACGCGGCAAGCAAATCGAAGGCGCCTGCCTTTGTAGCGCCCAATTGATCTTGAATAAGACAAGCGGTTGCCGGGAAAAGATATTCGGGAGTGGAAGTGGAACAAATGATGAGGTCCAACTCACTCGGGGCAAGCCCGGCAACTTCCAAGGCTTTGAAAGAGGCGTCCACTGCAAGCGTGGAAGGAAAATCGCTTGCCCGTGCTATTCTCCGCTCGCGAATACCAGTGCGCTCGCGGATCCATTGATCGTTCGTCTCAACGATCTTGGAAAGGTCATCATTGGTTAATACCGGCTCGGGAACAGCCATACCCCAGCCAGTGATATGTGCATACGGCATTCGAACCTCAATCCTCAAATCGACTTAAGATCAAAGTGGCATTGTGGCCGCCAAACCCAAATGAATTGGACATTACATGCCGCAAACGAACTTGACGCGCTTGGTTGGGTACATAGTCCAAATCACAAACAGGGTCGGGGGTTTCGTAGTTGATGGTGGGCGGGACCAAATTGTTGGCAAGCGCTTGTGCACACACAACTGCCTCAAGTGTACCAGACGCTCCCAACAAGTGGCCGGTCATGGATTTTGTGGATGAAATTGCGAGCTTATAGGCATGTTCACCGAAAACAGCTTTTATGGCAGCCGTCTCGCTCTTATCATTCAATGGAGTGGAGGTTCCATGCGCATTAATGTAATCGATGGCGGATGGCTCAAGGCCGGCATTCTGCAGAGCCAGCTTCATCGAAAGTGCTGCCCCGGCTCCATTTTCCGCCGGCGCAGAAATATGGTGGGCGTCATCCGTTGTTCCATACCCGGAAAACTCACAGATGATCCTGGCCCCGCGAGCCATGGCATGTTCGAGCGATTCAAGAATCATGATCGCCCCACCCTCCGCCATCAAAAAGCCGTCGCGATTCTTGTCGAAAGGACGGGATGCCCTGGCGGGGTCATCATTGCGCGTGGAAAGCGCGGTCATTACGTTCATGCCCGCAATCGTAACCCCGGTAATCGTAGCTTCTCCGGCTCCTGCAACCATCACATCCGCAGCGCCTCTGCGGATCATTTCAGCAGCCTCACCAACTGCATTCGTGCCGGTGGCGCAGGCGGTGGCCACAGACATGTTCGGCCCGCGTGCGCCAATGCGAATGGCAAGGATTCCTGCTGCACTATCTGAAATCATCATTGGGATCAAGAATGGGCTCACACGCTCGGGACCACGTTCACGCAGGGCCTCAACCTCTTGAAGCAGTGTGAGGATCCCCCCCATTCCTGTGCCGATCACAATTCCGACTCGATCACGATTCGAGTCGTTGATCTCCAGTCCGGCCTGCGCCAAGGCTTCCTCAGCGGATGCGATCGCGAACTGGGCATACCGATCCATTTTGCGGGCTTCACGAGTGCCGAAGCGGGAAACAGGATCAAAGCCCTTCACCTCAGCTGCAAATTTCGTTTTGTGCCGGCTGGCGTCAAACAACGTAATATCCGCCGCCCCCGATTTTCCTGCGATCAACGCAGACCAGGTCTCTTGCACATTATTTCCGACCGGGCTGACACAACCCAAGCCCGTTACAACCACTCTTTTTCTCATGGCAACTCCTAAAAAGTAGCACGAGTTATCTCTCGAACTACGGGATACTTGCTGTTATAACACAGCGGTCTTGGATGCGATGCGCCACACCAAAACAGTCTTTTTTACTGAAATCAGGCTATTTCTGCCAAGTTTGCAACGGTTTGCTGGATGTGCAAGCGGTCATGTTCCGCGTTGAACGAGACCAGTTCCTGCAAGGAAGTAGGCCCAAAGATGGCATGCCGCGTCTTTCGGGACCATTGAGCGGGCGACAACGTTGCAAGCCTTTCCAGTGTCCCCAGCCGAGCGGAAGTGAACTCGCGCAAGGCATCCGGCCCATGTTGCGAATTGTAGCCCCGCTCCTCTGTCCAGGTATCGGGATTTTGCCCGGCGATGAACGGCTCATTTTGCGACAGGATCAGGTCAATGCGAGGCTGGTCCACTTCGCGTTCCACGTCGCGCATGTGGCAAAGAATCTCGGTGATGGACCACTTCCCCGCAGCAGGGTGTTGCGTCCACGCGGCAGAGGGAAAGGATGCAAGCAAACCAGCGAGTACGGCGGGCGTGGAACGCAATTGGGCGAGGAGCGAAGCCTGCGAGGTATATGCAGGCAAAAGGGAGTCTGAAGGCGTTGCTTCGAGGAAGGCTTGCAGGTCTGCGATTCGGCCATGCCCAGTCGCTTCGAATCCATCTTTGGATGAGGTATCTAACGCGTGGAAGGTTGGCAGGCCCAGCATTGCGGCAGGCACTAGATCCTGGTCAACGTCATTTCCGATCATCAGCACCGGTCCATCCGGCCAGCCTAGGCGGCCAAGTACTTCGGCAAAGTATGCGGTGGAAGGTTTGACGAAATGGAAGTGTTCGTATGATGATACAAGCACAAAAGGATATTTCTCCGGCGCAAGCCCGGCCCAGCGTAGACGATGAAAGATGGCTTTGCGCGGAAAGAGGGGACTTGTTGCAATGACCACGCGATGACCGGCCGAGAAGGCCCATTCGATCATTTCGATCACGCCGGGAATCGGCCGGGCAATTTCATGCAGGGACGGGAAAACGTTATCGTAGAAAGATTCGATCTCATCCTGCACGTCTTCGCGTGTAACGCCAAGGAATGGGTAGAAGTTTTTATCGAACACCTCGCTCAGTGTAAACCGCGGGTCGTCGTTTGCCATCATTGCACGCGTACCAAGCATGAGGTATTTGACCAATGTCTCCGGCGGGATGCGCGCCGAAAGATGCGCGGCCAGCTTTTGAAAATAAGCTGGAATAAATGCATCGAGATTAGTATCGAGCAGGGTGCCGTCCAGATCGAAGAGCAGGGTGATGGGTGTGCTGAGTTTGGTCATGGGATTTGGCGGTCAAATGACCGCGGGGTTGACGGGATAAAAAATCATGCCAGCAGGTAATCTACTGGCATGAGGTTCGTCAGGGTTTTACCTGAAATACGGGCGGGAGTGGATGACATTGCCCACAGCCCACGTGCGGCTCAGAAACGCTTTGGGAAGTCTTTTCGCAGTACGCACTAACTTCCACCTGCTTGCGAAACAAGTTGAAGACAGAGCGCGAAACCCGCGGCCGCAAACGAACGAAGTCGCAAGCGTTAGCGCGTTTGATGCCCGGCACAGGACAGGTTTTGCACAAGGAGGAGTCCCACTCCAACCCGGCGCCCTGCAAAAGGCGACACTCCTCGCGGTTGCGTCCGCGGGCGTAATCGCCGTAGAAAAAGGAGCATTCGGAGCCGAAGGGGGTGCGCATTGTTTATTAGTCAAAGGTCAAAAGTCGAAAGTCACAGATCGCGATCTTCGACCTCGGACTTTAGACACGTGTGACGTAATCCCCGGTGCGGGTGTCCACGCGGATCTTGTCGCCAACGTTTACGAAGTTGGGACACTGCACGGTGAGGCCGGTCTCGGTCTTGACCTTCTTGGTCACGCCGGTGGCAGTGTCGCCACGGATGGCCATTTCGGCCTCGACCACTTCCATATCCACGGAGGTGGGGAGTTCAATGTCGAGCGGCTTGCCTTTGTAGAAGGTCAACTTGGCTTCCATGCCCGGCATGAGGAAAAGCGCGGTATCACCGAGCATGTCTTTTTCCAGCGCAGGCTGGTCGAAGGTATCGTTGTCCATGAAATGGAACAACTCGCCGTCGCTGTAAAGGTACGAAACGTTGTGGAAATCGAGACGCACATCCTGCACGCTTTGGCCGGAGTTGAAGGTGCGTTCGATGTTGGCACCGCTTAGCATGTTCCGCGCCTTGATGCGGATCGTGGCGTTGCCGCGCCCGGATTTGTTGTGGCTGTAGTCCAGCACTTTGTAGAGCGTACCATCGAGTTCGAAGGTCACGCCTTTGCGGAGTTCGTTGACGTCGATCATTGAATTATTACCTCTTTCGGAATTTGAAACGGGCGGGATTATACACTAGGAAAGGATGAATTATGAAGGAAGAACGGTACCTTTATTTTGTCCGATGTCCCTGCTCAGAGTTGGGGTCTTCGTGGAGCAGTTGCACGGCATGTTCCAGTACGTCGGCCACAACCTGCAGGCTTTCGACAGCGCCCTTGGGGCTACCAGGCAGATTGAGGATGAGTGTCCGGCCACGGATGCCTGCGACAGCACGCGAGAGCATGGCATGTTTGGTGACTTTGAGACTCTCCGCACGGATAGCCTCTGCCAAGCCAGGCGCTTCCCGCTCGACCACGGAGCGGGTGGCCTCGGGGGTGACGTCTCGCGGGGCGAAGCCGGTGCCGCCGGTGGTGAGGATCACGTCCAAGTCGGCGCGAGCACACCAAGCCTCGAGGGTGGAGGCGATACGGGCGCGGTCATCCGCTACAACGTCCAGGAGAGAAGCGGACCAGCCGCGGGACTTCACAAAGTCGGCGAGGGCGGGGCCGCTCAGGTCGGGGCGTTCGCCGCGCGAGGAGCGATCCGAAACGGTCAGGATTCCGAAGCGAAGGTCTGTCATGCGATATCTTTGGCGTAGATCACGTCGTCTTCGAGGTGAGTCCAGTTTTGTTTTTCGTAGAGGGCGCGGGCTTCGTGGTTATCTTTGTGGGCAAGGAGATAGGCGCGGATGGCACCTTTTGCGATGAGACGTTGTTCGAGTTCAGCCATGAGCGCATTGGCGATGCCCTGCCTGCGATGGAAGTGCGCAACTGCGAGGTGGTAGATCATGCCCCGCCGGCCGTCGAAACCGCCAATGACCGTGCCAACGATACGACCATCCTCCTCAGCGACGAGGAAGAGGTCGGGATCGCGCTGGAGTTTCTTTTCGATCTCTGCAGGAACGTCGGAGCGGCTGAAACGCACGCCCTTTTGCATCTCCCGCCATAGTTGCGCGGCTTGTTCGTAATCTTCGGGGTACCGAAATTCGCGGATATGGATCATCACTTCGTTCCGCGCAGGGCGGCGAGCAGGTCGTCGGGCATGAACGGCTTGAGAAGGAACGCATCGGCACCGTTGCGCAAACATTCCTCGGCCAGGTTGTAACCCGAGGCCATCACCACACGGACCTGCGTGCCGTCGGTGTGAGCGCGCAGTCGTTTTAATTCGTCAATACCGTTTTTATTGCTCAAGTTGACGTCCATCAATAAAACTTCTGGACGCTGTGCGACAACCTCAGCCACAATGTCTTTTTGCGGGGCAAGGGGAATCGGTTGGAATCCCTCCATTTTGAGCAGGGTGTTCAGCAGGGAGAGCATCGTGGCGTCATCTTCCGCCAGCATTACTTTTTTCATTCGGTTTTGCTTTCGTCGATGTAGCAGATTTTTTTGCGGCCTTCGGCTGGGCAGCGATTGTTTTCTTTTTGGCCGGTTCCAGTGCAGCGGAGAGCACATCGTCCACCGTGTCGGCAAAGACAAAGGCCATTTGTTTCTTGATCTCATCAGGCACATCGTCGAGATCCATCTTGTTGCGCTTGGGCAGAATGACCGTGCGCAGGCCGTTACGGTGTGCAGCAAGCACCTTTTCCTTGATGCCGCCCACAGGCAAGACTTGTCCGCGTAGGGTGATCTCGCCGGTCATGCCAATGCCGCGCTTCACCTTGCGCCCGGAGATGAGCGACACAAGCGAAGTAGCCATGGTGACTCCGGCAGAGGGGCCGTCTTTCGGTGTGGCACCGGCGGGGACATGCAGATGGATATCATTCTTGTCGAAGAAGTCGGTGGGCAAGTGCAACTCATGCACGCGCGAACGGACAAAGGAAAAGGCTGCGCGTGCTGACTCTTGCATCACGCTTCCAAGTGAGCCGGTCGTCTGAAAACCTTTTCCGCCCGGCATGCGCGTGGATTCTACGTAGAGCACGTCGCCGCCGAAGGAGGTCCAGGCCAGACCCGGAACAACGCCGGGCACCGAGGTGCGCAGGTTGACCTCGTCTGGTCCGAGGAAGATGGGATTGTCGAGCAGTTCCTCCACGACCTTGGGGGTGATTTCCCGGTGAGCCTTCTTTTTGCCCTCGGCGATCTGTGTGCCAACTTTGCGGCAAACCGCTCCGATCTTGCGCTCGAGGTTGCGCACACCTGCCTCGCGTGTGTACTCACGAATGATCTTCTCGAGGGATTTATCGGTGAACTTCACTTCCTTGGGACGCAGGCCGTTTTCGCGCAACTGGCGCGGAATGAGGTATCCACGGGCAATAGCGATCTTTTCGCGTTCGGTGTACCCGGAGAGGAAAATCACCTCCATGCGATCCCGCAGCGGACCGGGGATGGTCTCGAGCGTGTTGGCCGTGGTGATGAACATGACCTGCGAAAGGTCGAACGGAGCCTCGAGGTAGTTATCGCGGAATTCGCCATTCTGCTCGGGGTCGAGCACTTCCAGCAACGCCGAGGCGGGGTCGCCGTGGAAGTCGAAGACCAGTTTGTCAATTTCATCGAGCATGAAGACCGGGTTGCGGCTTTCGATGCGGCGCATGGCTTGCAGGATGCGTCCCGGCATCGCGCCGATATAAGTGCGGCGATGCCCGCGAATCTCGGCTTCGTCACGCATTCCGCCCAGCGACATGCGCGTGAATTTGCGTCCCATCGCGCGGGCAATGGATTGGCCAAGCGATGTTTTGCCCACTCCAGGCGGACCGACAAAGCAAAGGATCACGCCTTCGCGCTCGCGGCGGATCTTGTCGTCGGATTCTTTTTTAAATTCAGCCTTGCGGTCGAGGCGCAATTTGCGAATGGCAAGGAATTCAAGAATTCGATCCTTGATATCCTCGAGGCCGTAGTGATCGGTATTGAGCACATCGCGCGCATGACCGATGTCGAGATTATCCACTGTATGCGCGGACCAGGGCAGCGTCACCAGCCAATCGAGGTAAGTGCGGATGACGCCATACTCTGCAGCGGCGGTTGGCAAACGCGACAGGCGGTCCAACTCGCGGCGCGCCATCTTCTCAGCTTCCTCGGGCATCTTTGCGGCTTCGATCTTCTTGCGGAATTCCTCCACCTCTGCGGCGGTCTCATCTTTTTCGCCAAGTTCTTTCTGAATAGCCTTCATTTGCTCGCGCAGGAAGTAATCGCGTTGTACTTTTTCGATCTCGCCGCGCGCCTCGTTCTGGATCTTCTGGCCGATGGTCAACACCTCGGTTTCGCGGACAAGCAGTGCCAGCAAACGGCGAAGTTTCTCGGAGATCGAATCGATCTCAAGAAGGTTCTGCGCATCTGCCAATTCAATGCGCTGGAAATTGGCGATGGTATAAACCGTTTGTAACGGTTCCTCGATCTGGATGATGGACTGGGCCAACTCTTCCGGGAAAGAGGGGATCAACTGAACGATCTGCCCAAACTGGTCGCGGGCATTCCGCGCGAGGGCATCGAGTTCCACACCCTGCTCCACTGTTTCGGGCGCCAATTCAATGCGCGCCTTGAGGTAGGGCTCCTCCTGCACGAACTCCCCCAGGCGAAAACGCTCCATGCCCTGCACAAGCAGGCGGATCGTCCCATCCGGGGCGCGCAACAAGCGATGAACGGTTGCGATCGTCCCGATGGTGTAGAGATCCTTGGGGCCGGGCTGCTCCAGTTCGGGATCGCGCGCAGCGACAAGTCCCACCAGCTTGCTTTCGCCGCTGGTTACATCGTCCACGAGGCGCACCGAGCGAGGTTGACCAACGGTCAAAGGCACGGCGGTGGTCGGGTAGACCACGACACCACGCAGAGGCAGGATCGGCAGGACATCCGGGAACTTCGGTCCGTCGGCGGTTTTGTCATTCGCTTTTTTCTCCGGGTCGTTTTTCTTCCCGCGTGAAAAGAGCGAGGGCAGCAACTCCTCGGCATGGCCGAGATCGTTCTCCCACATCCAGCTCAAATAATCGTTTACAGCAGAGTTTCGGCGTGAGGCCATATTATTCTTTTGCCACAATGAAAGTCGGTTTTAGTTTAGGGAGGGTTACGGTCAGAAACCCATCCAGATAATCAGCACGAGACGAATCCAAATCGACCGGACCGGGCACACCCACCGTGACAGAGAAACGTCCAAAACGAATCTCCATCTGGTGATATGCGCGTCGCTCCTGGACATCCGGGCGGGTACCTGCTATGAGGAGATAACCATCCTCATACGTTACCTCAAAGTCGGCGTCGCGCATTCCGGCGATCTCCAGACGGACTACATACTCATTCTCGGTCTCGAATACATCAGTAGGCGGACTCCAGTTTGAAGAACGCACCTGCACCTGCCAGGTGATCGCGTGCATCAACTCGCGCTTGCGCTCCCCCATCGAAACAGAAGATTCGTTCTTGCGAATGACGGTGGGCATGGTCTTGCTCCTTGCTGTTCAATAGTCAGCGGCCACAAATCAAGATCTGTCGCGGAATAGGCGCCCCCGGCGCGGATCGATCGCGTATCATCCCCCATTGGGGACAACGTGCAGG
>CAYNQA010000050.1:0-14069 GCA_964399225.1 uncultured Anaerolineaceae bacterium | reverse complement strand
CTTACGGAGTGAGGAAGGTCTCGACGACACTCCAAACACTGGGTCCATTGGGGCCGTTGGCGCGGACCCGCCAGTAGTAGGTCTTGCCGGCCTGCAAGTTCACGCCGGAGATGTATTGTGAGGTGGCAGTGTTGATCGTGACGTTGATGGCGAACGAGTTGAAGGTGTTGCTGAGCGAAACCTGAATGGTGTAGCCCGTGGCACCGACCACATCGCTCCAATCGAAGGTGGGCTTGAGGCTGCCCACAGTCACGCCGCCGATGGGCGAGAGCAGGAAGGGCGCAGTGATCGCCTCGCGGAAACTGCGGGGGGCCGACCAGGCGCTGGAGTCACCGTTGGTGTTCCAGGCGCGGACCCGCCAGTAATACTTGGTGTTGGGGGAGAAGGAGCCCGCAAGGTAACTGCTGGAACCGGAGTTGACATCGGTGAGCACGGTCAGGAAGTCGGCGGCATCATCGATTTGGATCTGATAATAGGCGAGAGCCGAACCGCCGGGCAGGACAGAGTCGTTCCAGTCGAGGGTGACGAAGGGAGTCTGTACCAGGGCGTTATTGGCGGGGGAGACCAGCACCGGGATGGAAGGCGGGTTGGGAGTGGTGAAGGTGAAGGCCGTAGACCAGGCGCTGTACTGGGTGGCGGAGAGCTTGGCTCGCACGCGCCAGTAGAGCAGGGAATTGGCGGGCAGATCCTTGGTGGTGTTGTACTGCGAGTTGGTCGGGCCATTGACGAGGGCATTGACGAGATTGATGGAGAAGTTGGGCTTCTTGGAGATCTGGATCTGGTAGCCCTTGGCGCCGGCATAGTTGGACCAATCGAAGGACGGCCGCAGGTTGTGCAACACTTCTCCATTGGTGGGCAGGATCAGAGCCGGTGCGGTCTTGGTCACCGTGTAGACCTCGCCGGTGAAGTCACCATTAATGGCACCCGTGCCGCCAAGTTTATTTAGATAGTTATCGCTGATGCTGTCATCGTCCACCAGGTTCAAGCCGAGCGTGCCATTTCCAAGGCCGGTATCGACCGTTACCGTGTAAACATTAGTCGAGCCAACGACTCCTGTAATGCTTGCTCCGGAAATGCCGCTGGAGGCAAGACTGAAATCAAATACTTCCACTCCAACAACGGTTTCAGAGAACGTCACCGTGAAATCCACCGAGGATGAAGCAGTCGGGTTGGGATTTGCGCGTGTGATCGATAACACAGTGGGGTTGATGTTATCCACATCGTATGCGGGGCCTGCTGTGAAGGAGCCATTTCCTGCGCCTGTGCCGCCGGCCGGGTTGAGGAATCCATCGATGACCGTATCGTCATCCACAAAGTCAATGCTGACGGTACCCGTGCCGGAAATGCCGCTGACCGTGACCGTATAGGCAGCACCCGATCCGCTGATCCCGCTCACAGCCGCGCCGGAGACGCCGCTGGTGTCGAGGGCAAAATCCGAGACGTCCACGCCCGTCACCGGTTCGGTGAAGGATACATTGAAATTCACGCTGGAGGCCGTGGTGGGGGTCGTGTTGGCGCGTAAAATGGAAACGATCGCCGGGGGCGTGCTGTCCAGGCCATAGGTCGCGAGGTAGTCGGCCTCCTTGATGACGGTCCCGCCGTTGTTCACGTTGGTAAACTCGCCGCCAACCCACAGATCACGGTCCACGATTTTCAAGGCGCGCACATACCAGTTCAACGAGCCGCCTGCTCCGCCGTCATTTCCCAGCGCGGACCAGGATGAACCATTCCATTTGGCTGCATAACGAGCTGCGGGAATGGATGTAGCGCCGTTGTTGACATACAGAAACTGCCCGCCAACATACACGTTGTTGCCGATCACCGCAATAGAGTACACCGACGATGGCAGCGAACCATCGCCACCGACGCCGCTCCCCAGCGCTGACCATGTGGAACCATTCCATTTGGCAATGTAATCAGCGGCGTTCATGCCGTTCAGGTTGCCAAAGCCTCCGCCCACATACAGGTCGCTGCCTGATATGGTCAGAGCGTCGACCCACAAACTGAGCGGGCTGGTGATACCGTCCATGGCCGACCAGGCACTGCCGTTCCACTTGGCGAGGTACGCCGCGTTCGGGATGGCGGTGTTGGATGTATCCACTACAGACGAAAAATTGCCGCCCACGTACACATCCGAGCCGTTGACCGTAATCGCCCAGGCGGCATTGTTCAACGCGCCATTCGATGCGCCATTGCCAGCAAGGGAAGACCAGGAACTGCCGTTCCATTTGGCGATGTAATCCGCCTCGGGAATTCCAGCCGCATTGGTAAAGTTGCCGCCCGCATAAACATTGTGGCTGGAATCTACGGCGAGCGATTGGACTCCACTGTTCAACCCTCCGCCTAGCGACGACCAGACGGAGCCATTCCACTTGGCAATATACGAGGTATCTGGGACGGAGACACCTTCATTTTGTGCGCTGCTGAAATATCCACCAACGTACAAGTCCGTGCCATCTGCTGCCATAGCCAGTACCCAGCAGCCATTACCTAACGAACTGCTGGTTTTTGTAATATTTCCGACCGGGTTCCACGTACTCCCGTCCCAGCGTGCAAGACAGTCAATACGCGGGTCGCCGCCTAAATCGGCGAACATGCCACCCACATACACATCGGAGCCGATCACTGTCAGAGCTTGCACATTATTAGAAATGGGGCCATTCGAATCCCCCAGCGTGGACCAGTTACTGCCGTCCCAGGAGGCGAAGTAATCGGCTGTTGGCAACACGAGCCCGCCGTAATTAACATTGGCGAAAGCGCCGCCGAGATATAAGCTGCCGCCGGAGAACGTCATGCCGACCACCCCAAAATTCAGCGAGCCATTTCCGGAGCCGTTGTCCCCAAGGCTATGCCAGGTGTTCGTATTTGTGTCAAAGCGAGCTGCATAATCGGCTGTAGGGATGCCGGCGCCTCCCGTGAAAAAGCCACCTACGTAAACATCGGTTCCATTGATCGTGATTTCCTGAATGACTGTTCCGCCGCTTGCTGAAACGAGCGCGCCATTTCCCGATCCGTTGCTTCCGAGGGCCGACCAGCTGGAACCATTCCACCTGGCTACATAATCTGCCTCTGCGATTCCTGCCGCATTGGTGAACGAGCCGCCCGCATATACGTTATCGGAACCGTCAATCGCAAGTGTGACAACCATTGCATTCATTGCGCCGACTCCCGCGCCGTTGTTGCCGAGCGCGGACCAGTTGACCCCGTCCCACTTGGCGATGTAATCGGCCTCGGTCAGAGTTGTTCCGCCGTTGTTCACATCAAAGAAGAAGCCGCCTGCGTACATGTTCCCTAGGGAATCAAGGCCAATGGTATACACCGTGTTGTTGAGAGAACCGTCTCCGCCGCCGTTGCTCCCCAGAGTCACGAGGGTGGATGTGTCCAGGTCCATTCCGGCGATGCGATCGGCGGCCCCGTTTCCGTTCGCATCTGTGAACGATCCGCCGATATACAGGATATTGTTCGTCGCGTCGAAGGCCAGTGTTTGAACAGCGTTATTAAGGGCGGGCGAAATACCCGGCAAAGCCGTCCAGACGGACCCGTTCCAAACAGCAATACGAGATGCGTTGCTGATCACGCCACCGCTCGTGTCATATACACTTCCAAACGAACCACCAACATACAGGTTTCCGCCGTACATGAATAAGGCGTTAACCGAGCCTCCGCCGCCGCTCAACGCGCCATTCCCGGAGCCGTTATGCCCAAGTGCAGTCCATGTGGAGCCGTTCCACTTGGCTATGTAATCGGCGGTCGGGTCGCCGCCCGCATTCTTGAACACGCCGCCCACATAAATATCTGTGCCATTGACGAGGATGGTATAGACGGCATCCTGGAATGCACCACCGCCTGAGCCGACCGCCGCCCAATTGTCCTGCGAGGCAATTGGCGAAAAGACCGGCCCGAGAGCAGGGTCGAGTTGGACGTTGTAACCATCCAAGCTCAGCGTACCTTTGAAGTTCTCTCCCAGCTTGAGCGTGCCATCTGGGTTAAGCATCCCTTCGGGCGAGATGCCTTTGCTATCCGCGCTGGCCGAGGCTTGAGTAACGGGAGTCACCGCCAAAAGCCCGGCCATGAATGCCAGCAAAACGAGTGAATTCAGAATTCGTTTCAACATTTTTTCTCCTTATTTTATCCAAATTGGCAAACTTCGGACGGAATATACCCGTCATTTTGTTGACAAGTGTTGCCAGTTTGTTGACAACGAATAATCGATTAGAATGTGAACAATATGTCCAAGCGGAAACCAGAGTATGATCCTGCCCAATACAGCACTTTCGGGGACTTGTTACGCTTTTTACGTGAGCGGATGCGACTTTCGCAGCGCGATCTGGCCCAACGAGTGGGATATCACTACAGCTATCTCAGCCGCCTTGAGAAGAACGTACGCGCCCCCGATGAATATATACTACGCACACGTTTTATACCCGCCCTGCGGATCGAGAATGAGCCGGAACTAGTCGATCGCCTCGTTTCCCTCGCAACCACGGCAATCGTTAACTTGGCAGAGAAAGCCCGGGAGGAGGGCGCCCCGCCTGCTCTTCCGCGTTGGGAAGCGTCTTTACCTGCCAGCCTGACGCCGCTCTTGGGTCGCGAAGCCGAGAGCGAGGCGCTGTTCCGAATCCTTACAAGCGACGATATCCGCCTGGTTACATTGATCGGTCCGCCGGGCGTGGGCAAAACACGTCTTTCGCTTCACGTTGCCGAACAACTTGCACCGACCTTTGCTGACGGCGCAGTTTTTGTGGACCTGATGCCGATCCTCGAAACGGAACAAGTCCTCCCTGCGCTGGCAGCTGTCCTTGGCACGCTGGAGACCAATCAAATCCGCGTGCTTGATGGGGTAAAAGCCGCTCTCCGCGATCGAAACCTTTTGATCGTGATGGATAACTTCGAGCAGGTGTTGGATGCCGCCCCCCAGGTGGCTGCTCTTCTCAGCGCTGCGCCCCAGGTGAAGATTCTGGCTACCAGCCGCGAGGCTTTGCGGTTGCGCGGCGAACAGGAATTTCCTCTTGGACCACTTCCAGTCCCGGATGAAAAAAACGCCTCCATACTCGACTTCCCGTCGGTTCAATTATTCATCCAGCGGGCGCGGGCGGCCAAGCCGGACTTCGATCTTGCCGGTGAAGATGTGGCCCGCGCGGCAGAGATCTGCCGCCGCCTCGACGGTCTACCGCTTGCGATCGAACTCGCGGCCGCGCGCATCCGCTCCTTCTCCCTTGCAGATATGCTCGATCAATTCGACCGCCGCTTCCAGTGGCTGGCGGTCACTGCGCGCGATATTCCAGAATGGCGGCGAACACTCTGGTCCGCGATTGCCTGGAGCTACAACCTGCTCTCCGAAAAAGAACGGCGCCTTTTTGAGCGTCTTGCAGTTTTTTCCGGTGGCTGGACCATACAAGCCGCAGATGCAGTTTGCTCTGATGAGATCGTTCCGCAAACCGATATCCTGAGTGTGCTGATGCAGTTGGTCGACCGGTCGCTAGTCGTTGCAGAGTCTGGAACACGGTACCGGTTCCTGGATACGATCAGCAAGTTCGCGCATGAAAAACTGGTGGAGCGCGGTGAAGATGATCTTGTGAGCGATCGGCACCTGCATTACTTCGCCGACTGGGCTGAATCGCTCGATTCCAATTTCCGAATCCTCACAGCCCGCGGCTTCCAAAACCAGAGCGGACCCGAGTTAAATAACATTCGCGCTGCACTCGACTGGGCATCGAAACATCCTCATGTGCTGGAAGACGGCGTGCGGCTGTCTGTCCCCGCCAATTTGATCTTCCTTGAACACGGTTTGATCCGTGAAGAATATGAACGCTCCCAATCCTTTTTGCGGCAATTGCCCGACTCTTCCTTGAAAGGCCGACTGCTCATCCGCACTGCCGCGCTTGGAGTACGAATCGACCAGGACGATCTGGCGTATGAATATTGTCGCAGAGCCGAGAAGATCGCGCGCGAGTCGAATGACCGCAAGATGCTGGCAGATGCGTTGCAGATGATCGGAGATGCAGATCGCAACTTCGGAAAATATGACGTTGCGGAACCTTCGCTGACCGAGTGTATGCAGATCTATCGTGAGTTGAACCTGCCTCACGAACTCAGCCAATCCTTAACAGCGCTCGGGAATAATTACTTTTATCAAGAACGATACGATAAAGCGGGCGAACTCATCAACGAAGCGGTGCAGATCGCAGAGAGCAATGGCGATGACTCCAGCCTGGGTTATGCCTATTTGGTGCGCGCGGGTCACTTGAGCGTGGAGGGAAAATATTCCGAAGCGTTTTCGACCTATGAACGTGCATATGTGTTTGCCCAGGCCGGCGGAAATCGCGAGACGGCGGCGCACTGTCTCAATTGCTTGAGCATTCAATCCAACCTTCTTCGTGATTATCAACTTTCTGAAAAATACGCCCGCCAGGCCATCGCCCACTTCCATGCCATGGGCCTTGATCGCCCGGCGTATACGTACCGCATGTTGGCGTATGCTTTGCTTCATCAAGGCATGCCCAGCCGTGCTCACGAATATGCATTGGAGAGTCTGACCATCAATCTCGATGGAGGGCTGGGTGTCTTGAACTGCCTGACAGCACTCGCCGAGATCAAATTAACAGAGGGCAACCTGGAACCTGTCGCACGCCTGTATGGTTACCTTGCCCCGCGCGTGAGAGAAAAATACGCCAACCAGAATCCCGACTCGCTCTCGTTTGAACGTATTCGCGCAGCGCTTGCAGAAAATGAGACAGCTCCGTGGCAGGAGCAGGGCGCAAACATGAAACTTGAAGATGCGGTAGCCATCGCCTCACGCTGGACCCGGGCCGGCCCGGCCCGTTCCAGGCGGCGACCCACCCCGAAGCGGCTACTGGATACAAAACGGAGCAAGCGATAAGCCTGCTCCGTTTTTTCTTGCATCCCTTTATGGGGTTGTGAAACTTTCAACTACACTCCACAAACTCGGACCATTTGCGCCATTGGAGCGCACACGCCAGAAGTAAGTTTTTCCAGACTGCAAGTTCACCGAATGCATGTACTGCGACAAAGGGGTGTTGATGGTGACATTGATGGAAAGTGAGTTGAATGTGTTGCTGAGCGAAACCTGAATGGTGTAACCATCAGCTCCGCTCACATCGCTCCAGTTGAATGTGGGCTTCAGGCTTCCGGTTGTTACACCTGCAATGGGGGAGTTCAACACCGGCGGCGGAAGCGCCTCGCGGAAGGAGCGCGTTGCCGACCAGGCGCTAAATTGGCCATTGGTGTTCCATGCACGCACGCGCCAATAATACTTTGTGTTCAAGCTCAGCGGACCGGCCACCATTGTGCTGGAGTTGCTGGTCGTGTCCTGGATCAGACTCGAGAAGTCGGCGTTGTCATCAATTTGCACTTGATAGTGCGCGAAGGTGGTTCCGACCGGCACGCTCGAATCGGACCAGTCGAGGGCGGGAGTAAGACTTGTCACTAAGGCGTTGCTGGCTGGTGCGATGAGGTTTGGCACACTCGGCGGATTGGGCATGTTGATTGTGAAGATGGAAGACCATGGGCTGTATTTGGTCGCTGAGAGCTTGGCGCGCACGCGCCAGTAGAGCAAGGCGTTCGCGGGCAGGTCTTTCGCGGTTGCATATTGTGAGTTGGTCTGCCCGTTCACTGTTGTGTTCACCAGCGTGGTATTGAAATTGGCACTCTTGGATATTTGAATTTGATAACCTTTTGCGCTTGCAAAGTCGGACCAATCGAAGAGCGGGCGCAAGGTGGGAGACGCTGCGCCATTAGCCGGAGCGAGCAATTCCAGCCCGGGCACATCCAGGATATTGACGCTGAAGCTCTTATCGAATGTGCCTCCTTTGTCATCGGTGGTGCGGATGCATATGCTGAAGGATGTTTTCACTTCGTAATCAAAGACGGCGTTGGTTTGCAGGGCGTTGCCGTTAATCTGAAATGAAGCATCATCTGTGCCCGGGACAGCACATGCGAAAGAGTAGACGTGCGAGTCGCCAGCATCGGGGTCGGTGGTATTGAGGGTGCCGACTGCGGTCCCAACCGGTTGATTTTCCAGTACGGAGGAGGCGCTCAGGGAGATGTCTGCGGGGGCGCCATTCTTGTAGACGGTGTAAGTCTCGCCGCCGGTGTAGGGCAGACCCGCCAGCGGGTTACCGGCCACGTCCGCGATGGTGGCGCCCGCTGGGACGTCGAGGCGAAGCGTGCCGTTGCCTGTGCCGGTGTAGACATGCACCCAGTAGACACTGGGTGAACTGGGTTGAATACTCGAAACGAACGCGCCGGTGAGCCCGGTGGCGAAGTAGGCAAAGTCGGATGTATCCACTCCGGTCACGGGTTCGGAGAACGTGACGGTGAAAGCCACGTCGGTGAATGAGGTGGGATTGCCGTGGGTGCGCACGATGGACTGCACGGTGGGCGGGGTGACATCGGGCGTAGTGGCGGTGAGGGTTAAGGCCGTGTTGCCTGCCGCCTTGTAATCGGCAACCATGTTGATGCCGTTGAAGGGCAGAGCGCCGCCTTGCACCAAATTGGAAAAGGCCGCGTTGGATAGGGCGGCCGTGCCGCCGTTGGTGTTGGCAATGACAGTGAACACGTCGCTGGGCGCGGGCGCGTAACTGCCCTGCAACGCGAAAGTCGGCGCGCCTGCTCCCAAATTCACCGGGGAGGTCACGTTGATGCGTCCGTAATCGCTGAGGGAGTTGATCGTTGAAACAAGGCTGGAGTTATTCAAAACCGTGATGGAGGAAGCAATGTTCGGATTCGTTCCAGAAAATATAAGCGTCCCATCGTAATTGAAACCGCTAACGCTATGCCCAACCTGGATGAAGCCCACGTGGGAGTTGTTCAGTTCTAAACTTCCCTGCGATACAAGGAAAACGGACGCAGTGGTGGCGGTGGTGTTGACGAGATTTAATTTACCGCTGGAGTTGGAGTTGATTTCGCCCGCGTAACTCAACGAGCCGCCGGAACGGTCAATGGTCAACACCGCGCTGTTGTTACCGATAATGGCCATTTGATGAGAGCCAAAAATGTCGCCGGTGAAGGTGGTGGTTACATATTGCCGAACCTGGAAACTGCTGGAGGCATGAATATCGCCCGCCCCCGCGATGGAACCAATGACCGCGAATTGCGGCAGGTTTAAACTGGTTCCGGTTGCGAGAGTAATTTTGCCATTATTGGGAAGGTAGGTGGGCGCGGCAGAGTCTGCGCTGACCGACCCGGCGTTGATATCAAGGTTGAAGGTCTCGAGATGGTGGGTGCCGGTGATTTGTAGGTCACCCGTTCCATATTTCGACAATTTGGCCGCACCTGAGCCATTAATCGCGCCGGTGATCTTCATTCCGGTGACGCCGCTGGCGGTGTCCACGGTAGCAGACAAGTCGTTCGTCCCGAGGTTTAACGCGCCGCCGAGGGCGAGGTTCGCGCCGGAAGCCGCGTGGAAGTTGACTCCCGCCCCGCCGACGGTTAGAGACACGTTGATGTTCTGATTACCGGCTTGAACGTCAACCCCGCCGGTGAGGGTGATGGCGTTCGCGCCGTTGAGAGTGTAGTTTGTCGCGCCGCTGAAGGTCAGGCTTTGAAGCGTGATGGCGGGCAGGTCATCGGTCATCGTTGTGTTCGATGCGCCGAGCGGAAAGGTGAGCGTGTCGCCCGTGCCGGGGATTCCGCCCGCGCCGCTGCAGCCCGTGTCCCAGTTGCCGGGCGTGGACCAGTTCGCATCCACGGAGCCGTTCCACGAACAGGCGTTGCCAACCGCGCGTGCCGCAGTAATGGGCGTCAATGCGCTGAATGCCAGCATAAAAAGGATCACAATGGAAAAGTATTTTGTTTTCATTTATTTCTCCTTTGATTGGTTTTCCCACTTTATCAATTGCATTACCAAAAAAGTTGACTTTTCTTGTCAACCACAAGTTGTCAATCGCAGAGGAGCAGTTTGCAGACAAAAAACCGAGGAACAAGCCGGCTTGTTCCTCGGTTCGGTAAAGAAATTGTGCACTGAAAGGCTACAATCCCAACCCCGCGCGGATCGCATCCACGGCGGCTTTGGCCTCTACCGCACTGACCCTGTGAACTGCGCGATAGGCTTGCATGGCTTTCAGATCATCACCCTTCTTGATGAATTCCGCCACATCCTTGTCGGCTGGATCCAATTCGAAAGATGGAACAAAGTTCACGCCAAGGTGCTTGTAAAGAAACCGCATCTCGGCCTCCAGTTTGGATACGCGTTCGCGGACCGCTCGAATTTCAAGTTCATCGTTCATGACAACTCCTTATACTGCTGTGTGTTGGGTCGACTCTGGTAAATAGATCACCCATTTTGGATTGCTGCGGGAAACAATGGCTTCCACCTTGCGTCCGGGATGAAGCTGCGCCAGGCTGGCGGGGTGAATCCATAATTGATCCTCCGCAATGTACGGAACCCCATTCGCTGGTCGGATCTCCATTATTAAAACCGCCTGCTTGGCTGTCAGAGTGCCTCGGCTGTATTCGGTCCCGCCGGAGTATGCCTCCAGCCCGCCCAATCGGCACTCCAGAATAACCGCATGGACGGGTTCCCCTGTGGTCTTGATGTACCAGCGAAATAGCGCGCGCGGCACGCCGATGTATACAAAGAAGCCAAGGAAGCCCAGAGAAATGATGGCAAGAATGATCAACCCAAGCGGGCTTCCGCTGTCGTAAACCTGCCAGATCACAAAACCGATCACGCCGACGACGACAAGAAGATTGACCAGGATAATGAGTTTGAACAATTTCATAATGTTTTATCCAGTGCTGCGGTCAATTTCCACTGGTTTGATTTCCCGCCTTCTTCACCATCTTCCCAATGGCAATGCCCAGCGCATTCAAAACAGCCAGGATCAACCCACCGATCACAAGCAGGGGGATGAACGCATACGGGAAGAATACGCCGGTTCCCTGAATGAACATCTGCTCATCCTGTGGCAGAGTCTCCAGTTCGTTGCCCTGTGCATCCACGCACCAGGCCGAGAGGGTTTTCTCACCGGGTTCGTTCCATGTTGCCTGATACCACTCGGTGACGAGACTTGTCCCTGGCGGGCAGGTGAACGACTCGGCAAGCTTGGGCGAGTGCATGGGTGAGGTCACTGCGGCGATGCACGCAATAGGGACAGCCAGAAGTGCCGCGACTGTCAGCAGTAAAACGATCTGGGCGGAGCATCCAATGGCTTTCTTCATTTTACGATTTCCTTCTACGTTCAGCATCCGCTTTGTTCTTTCGATTGCGGAAGAACGAGCTGACAAGCCCCAACAACATAAGGGCAAGGAACGGACCTGCGCAGACGGAAAACAAAATAATGTCGGCGTTACTTTCCACCACCTTGCCGTTGCCCGCGCAGCCGAAGTTGATGTTGTTTACATCCTGTCCGGTCGCCTGGTCATATTCATAGTCAGAGCGCATGAACAACCTCGTGCCGTCCGGACAGACCAAGGGGCTGACCGCTTTCATCAGCGGACCGGAACCAAGCATCCAGAGGAACGGGCCGGCCACGATCAAGGCCAGGATCGTGAACATGGCGACTCTTGTCCCAAGAGTGGGGGTGGGCGTTTTCGTCTCAGGCAGGTTTTTATCCGGGCGTTCAAATGACATGGTTCACGCTTTTACGCTGCTAAGCGTGGAAGTGTCATTGGTGTAGCCCTGTTTTTTCGCTGCCAGCAATTCGGCGTGATTGGCGGCATGGAAACGTGTGTATCCGCATCCGCCGCAGATTTCGGCGCGGAAGCCTGTCGTCACACTTTTGGGCACCCACACGAACGGCTTTTTCGCTGGGGCTGGCTCCACCAGCCGCGCATAGACTGGGATATGACCGGCGGCTATTTCATCGGCAAACACGATCAAGTCCGAAATGATTTCGCTCGATCCGCATTCGGGGCAGGTTTTCATGGGGATCTCCTTATTCTTTCTTCCAATCTTTATCGGCGGGCAGGATCGCATTTGCGTCTTTCAGGCTCTTCTCATCCAGGAACAAGCGCACATTGCCGCAATGCAGGCAAATATAGGTGTTCGCAAAGAGATTGTCTTTATTGGTGGGGATGAACACCTGATGTTCGTCGCGCAGGCCGCCGTGCTTCTCGCGCACCTTTCCAGAATACACGTCCGTTGAACCACATTCGGGGCAGGGTCTCATTTTTTCTCCTATCTTTATTTTAGATTTGCTTTCAGCCAGCCGCTGAACAAGGGCATGGCATTGAACCATTCATTGGATGAGATGTTTTCCGCAAGATACACAGTCCCATCTGGCGCAACGTGAACACCGAAGTTATACGCCAGTCCAGGTAATTCATCGCTGAACGATTGCAGCCAATAGTTGTCATATCCGATATAGTTCCCATCTGATTGCATGGGCACAACCATGGGCGTGCCATCGAAGGCCGCCAACACCTCGCCGATCACCCGCGCGTCTTCCGTTTCGACAGCGTTTCCCGTCAAATACAACCGCATCATTCGAAACTCCGCCAGCCGCCAATCGAATGGTGGATGATCGAAACGTCGATACACAGCCTGATACATCGGGTCATATTCCAGCACATAGGCTGAAACATCCTGGCCGGGAATCGCATACAGTCCAGTGTTGCCCAATGTTGCCGGCAATTGTCCTATCATCTCGCTGGGTTGTTCGCCGAAAGCCACCAGTGCACTTTCTTCGTAGTCGTTCACATAGATCGTACTTTCATGCGTCAAAGTGGTGCGGCGGAATCCTGCATGCTGTGAGTCAACCTGCTCCATTCGGTATACCGGTAATGACAACACTCTGATCGGATTTGCGATACCGCACGCCAGAAGACCGACCAGGGCAATTGAACACACCGCAACAAGGTGAACTCGGTTCACTCTTTCAACTCCGGCGGGATCGCTTCCTCATCGCTCCGAAATTCATCGCTCTTTCCACCCGGCTGGTCGGGATGAGGATGAATGGCCGGATGTTCGCTCGACGAAGCGGCATCCTGCTTGACTGTGTTTGCCTGCGCAGGCGCGCCGCTCTTTCTCCTTCTGTGCGGCTTGCGCTCGCGGACCTTTCGGCTCCCCGCGGCCGTACTGGCAGACTTTTCCGCTTCCGAGATCGCTGGCACCACATCGAGGAACTCGGACCGTAGCTGTTCACGATCGTCATCCCAGGTCACCTCTACACTGGTGATCTGAATGGTTGTAACCTGGCGTTGAATGATGCGCGGCACGAAAGATTCTCCAATGCCCCGACTGTATCAAAACCTACGGCTCAAAAGTTGACATTTCTTGTCAAAACAATCCCGCGGGCGTACAATCTCGCAGTTGTTTTCGTCTGAATGGAGCGGGAGGCTTCATCATGAGTGCAATTGTTCCAGTGGAATCATTTGGTGACCTGCTCAAATATTTGCGCAAGCGGGCCCATCTTACCCAGCGCGATCTGGCTGCAGCCGTGGGATATACCGAAGCCCATCTTAGCCGCCTTGAAAACAATGAACGCCTTCCAGACCTGACCACGGTCGCCGCTCTTTTTATCCCCGCCCTCGACATCAAAGACGACCCTGCCATGATGGAGCGCCTGCTCAAACTGGCCGCGCAAGCCCGTGACGAACGCGCGCCGAGCGGTGTGCGGATCCATCAAGTCACCATCGCACACAGCGTGGAGGTGGACCTCGGCGCCCTGGAGGAGATCCCCGCGCCGCCCGCCCATTACGTGGAACGCTCCGCCCTTGTGCAACGCTTGAGCGAGACCCTTGCCGCCGAGCGGACATTAGTATTATGCGATATGGCGGGTATGGGAAAAACCACGGTCGCTGCATCTGTTGCGCGCCGTTTTTCGGGAGGCCCGGTCTTTTGGCACACCCTGACAGAGCACGTCAACACCAGTGCCGAAGCCATCATCCGTCAACTCGCTCTATTCCTGCTGTCGCTCGGGCAGGAGCAGGTCCGCCCGTTGGTTCAGCCTCGCGCGGACTCTGCCCCGATGGCGCTCGATCAGCAACTCCTGTTGTTACGGGCGGCATTGGCAAACCAGCCAGCCCTGCTGTGCATTGAAGATGTTCACCTGTTGCAGGCGGAGGAATCCAGCCTGTCGCTGTTGCGGAATTTGGGGGCAACCACA
>CAYNQA010000049.1:0-14280 GCA_964399225.1 uncultured Anaerolineaceae bacterium | reverse complement strand
GACGAACGGCGAAGTGATGCTGCCGCGTGACGGGCTTTCGCTGGGCTGGGCCATTTTGGGCTGGCTGATCTTCATGATCGGCGTGATCGCAAACGTGCTGATCGCGCTTCGCCAACAGCGCCAACCCATGCATCGCAATCGTCTTTCCTATTTTCTGCCGGTCACCTTCCTGATCGTGATCAATGACCTCCTGCTTTTGAGCGGCGCTCCGTTGGTTGGCAGTCCTTTGCGTCTCGGCGCCGCGCTCGTGATGGGTTACGTTTCGCTCAATCACAACCTGCCGGATGGGCGCCTCATCCTGCGCCGGGCTTTGGTCTATCTCGTCACCGCCTTGCTGCTCGTCGGTTTTTACCTGACGATTTCTCTGGGCATCCAGCCGCTGTTCCGCGCACTTCCTTCCTACAACCAGGTCACGATCGGTGCTGCCACAGTCATCCTGATCGCATTGCTGGTCACACCGTTGTTGGGATTCGTCCAGCGCTTTGTGGACCGCCTGCTGCGCATCGACCGCACAGACGCAGGCCGCACACTGCACCAATACAGCGAAGCCATCAGCAACATCCTCGACATGCAGAAACTTGCCAGCGTGGCTGTGGGAATGGTCATCGACTCGATGCAACTCCAGCGCGGGTTCCTGTTCCTCGTGGACACCGACACATCCGAGGACGGCAAGCGTGTCTTCCATCTGCGCCCCGCCCAGGTGGGAGGCGACCTCGACTCCCAATCGATCACACTCGACGAGCATGGACCGGTCGTCTCGCACTTCATGCGTGAGATGAAACCGCTTCTTCAATATGACCTGGACCTGCTCTCTTCGTTTCGGGGTTTGACCTCCAACGAACGGCAGTGGTTCGCCCGTCTCGATGCGGACGTCTACGCCCCCATTTTCACCAACCGCCGCTGGATCGGCATGCTCGCCCTTGGGCAGAAACTCTCGGGCAATCGCTTCAGCGAAGAAGACCTGGTAACAGTCAGCGCCCTCGCCAACCAGACTGCCGTGGCGCTCGAGAACGCCCGTCTCGTGGAAAACCTGATGAAACTCAACACCGAGTTACGTCAGGCGTATCGCGACCTGGACAAAGCCAGCCGCGACCTCGCCCGCCTCGACCAGACCAAAAGCGACTTCATCTCGATCGCATCGCATGAGCTGCGCACCCCGCTCACGGTGATGCGCGGCTATACCGAGATGCTGCTCGAAGACAGCACCCTCGAAGACGGGCTGCAACACATCGTTAAATCTTTACACAAGAGCACGCTCCGTCTCCACGAGATCATGGACTCGCTCTTCGATATTGCTCAGATCGACGCGCGCGCGCTGCAGCTCCACTGGCAGAAAGTGGATACGGCTGCGCTCGTCAGCGAGGTCGGTCACAGCCTGCAAAAATCGTTCGAGTCGCGCAAGCAAACCCTGATCGTGGACATGCCCGCCCTGCCCACCATCAAGGCCGACCCGAACATTCTCAAGAAAGTATTCATACACCTGCTCAACAACGCCATCAAGTTCACGCCCGATAAAGGCTCGGTTGCCATCATGGGCAAGACCGTCCCGCCGCATGGACAGGAACTGCCCCACGGCGGACTCGTCCTCACCGTCAGCGACACAGGCGTGGGTGTGGACCCCGAATTCAAGGAATTGATCTTCACCAAGTTCTACCAGAGCGGCGAGTTGGGCAAGCACTCCACCAGCAAACTGCGCTTTCAAGGCGGCGGCGCGGGGCTGGGTCTCGCCCTCGCCAAAGGCATCGTTGAAGCGCACGGCGGACGCATCTGGGTGGAAAGCCCCGGCCGCGACGAGAAGAATTTCCCCGGCAGCAAATTCAACATCCTGCTCCCCCTCCCCAAAGCGGAACCCAGCGACACCTTCCCCATCGGCAGGCCGGTGCAATTCACACTCGGCGGCGAAAACGGATCGGGCGGCAAATAATTGCCGCCCGATTTTTTATCGTGTCTTCGGCCAGAGCCAGCCGATCAACGCATAAGCCAATCCCAATAAAAGTAAAACAAATTTGATGGTCGCGCAGATGGAGGCGATCAACGGCCATAACGAAAAGAGCGGACTGAGAAGAGAGTGCAACAGGCCATAATTCTCAACTGCGTCGAAGAGCGGAGCGACCAGCGCGGCCCAGCCCATCCACGCGCCGAGACGTTCGAATCTGCCGGGGTGACGTCCCGTTGCGAGCAAAATTCCCAACGAGAGGGCGAGGGCGTAGACCGGCATGAAGAGGTAGTCCATGCCGAGGCCGAAGGCGGCCAACAGGCGCGCGTACTCGCTCCACGAACGGACCATCTCGCCGGATGCGCCGGGCGACCATGCCAGCTCGAACGAGACGATGCCATTCGGCGCGGCGGGGGTGCGAAGCGGCTCGTCCAACACGCGGAAGACGGCGAAGATCAAGATGGTCAGCGCGAGGAAGATGAGAAAGAGGGGCTTGCGTTTTTCGGGTGAGATGAATTCGAGAGGGTGGCGCATGGATACTCCATCAAAAGTCGAAAGTCAAAGGTCGAAGGTCTGCTGACTTTCGACTTTTGACCTGTGACTATATTTTTCTACGGTACACGCGATGGTTCTTGTACTCCACCCCATTCAAATTCTTCAAGTCCGCGCGCATTTGTTCGGTGGTCTCGGCGACCTGGGTCATCTCAACGTTTTCAAATTGACCGAAGCCGAGCAGGGTCTTGCCCATTTCGTAATAGAGCAACGCGTTGCCGCCTTTGCCCTGGAACTCCGGCAGGATGCCCATGCCATTGCCGCTGACCGTCTTTGTGCGCTTCATCTCCAGCAGGAGATCGGGCAGGCCGAACGGGAGCAGGCGTCCCTTCGCGCGCTGCAGTGCGGACGAGACATCCGGGAAGGCGAAGAGGAAGCCGACGATCTCCTCCTCATGCATGATGACCTTGATCAGGCGCGGGTCGGCGACGAGGAAGATATTGTCCACGGCGTATTGGATGTCGCCTTGCGAAAATGGATAATATTCCCAGTTGTGGATGAAAGCCTTGTTGTAGGCGGCTCCGATGCGCGGCGCCCATGAGACTAGTTCGCGCTTGCTCTTGAATTTCTTCACCCACAAGTTCCCGCGCTCGAGCACGCGCTTGGCTATACGCTCCACCCGTTCAGGGATTCGGAAGGCCTCGGTGGGCAGATAGCATGAGACGAAGTCCACTTCTTTTTCAAATCCCAGCGCATCGACGAGTTTTGGATAATAGTCGTAGTTGTAGTTCATCATCGTCATCATCTGGCGATGTTCAAAGCCAAAGACCTGAATGCCGTAGCCGTCGAACGGGGACAACCCTTTGGGGCCGATCAAGGTGTCCATGCCGCGCGCCCGCGCCCAGTCAAAGACCGAAGCGAAGAGGGCGTCCGCCACCGACTGGTCATCCACCGATTCGAAAAAGGTGAATTGTGCTTTCTTCGTGCCATGATATTCATTGAAGGGTTTGTTGATGCCCCCGCAAATGCGTCCCACCACTTCCCCATCGCGGATAGCGAGGAAGAAGTCCGCTTCGGAGTGTTCGAAGAAGGGATGCTTCTTGCGGTTGAGCGGCAGGTACGCGTCCACGAACAGAGGCGGCACCCATTGCGCGCAATCGCGATACAGGCGATACGGAAATTCAACGAAGCGCTTGACCTGGTCCTTGTTGTTGGTGTCAACTTTTTCGATGCTGAGCATGGCGGCCTCCGAATACTTGCATTGAGTATATAACAATTTTCTGTGTTAGAGTCGGCGCATGTTCCTCAACCTCCCCCGCACTTACTGGTTCCTCTTCGTTGGCACGCTTATCAACCGCCTCGGCTCGTTCGTGGCACCGTTCCTGACTCTCTACCTGACCGATGAACGCGGCATCAGCGCCTCGCGCGCCGCGCTGGTGGTTTCCTGCCTTGGGGCCGGCTCGTTCCTCGCGCAGCTGACCGGCGGCGAACTGACCGACCGCCTCGGACGTCGCCCGGTCATGCTCATCAGTTTTCTTGCCACTCCCGCCGCCATGCTGGGTCTCGGTTTCGCGCACGACCTGGGGGTGATCGCCGCCACCACCTTCGCACTCGGATTTTTGACCGACCTCTACCGCCCCGCCATGAACGCCGCCGTCGCCGACCTGGTCCCGCCGGAGAATCGCATCCGCGCGTACGGATATATCTACTGGGCGGTCAACCTTGGTGCCGCCATCGCCCCGCCTCTGGCTGGACTTCTGGCCGGGTTCTCGTACCTGTTCCTTTTCGTCGGGGATGCCGTCACCACCTTCGCCTTCGGCCTGATCATCCTCGCCGCTGTCCATGAAACACGTCCAGCCGAAGCAGCGCAGCACGCATCTCAGACCAGCCTTGCCGAACGCTTCAATCAAGTGCGTCGCGCACCGGTGCTACTGCTATTCACCTTCCTGACCCTGTTCTTCGGCGTGATCTACGTGCAAAGCTTCGTCACCCTGCCGCTGGACATCGCCTCGCATGGGTTGACCACCGGCGACTACGGCGCGATCATTGCTGTCAACGGCTGGTTGATCGTGCTGGTCAACATTCCGCTCGCCAACATGGCGCACAAATGGCCGCGCTTCCCCGCCATTGCGGCCGCATCCATCCTGTCCGCAATCGGGTTTGGATTCACCGCGTTCGCAGATTCATTTTCGCTCTTCGCCGTCTCGGTCGCCATCTGGACCTTCGGCGAGATGCTCGGCACCGCCGTCGCCCCCGCCATCATCTCCGACCTTGCCCCGGTTGAACTGCGCGGACTCTTCCAGGGTGTGTTCGGGTCGGCGTGGGGACTATCGTTCTTCGTTGGTCCGCTGCTGGGCGGGTGGGTCTACGATCAATTTGGCGCTTCGGCTTTGTGGGGCGGCTGTTTTGCTCTGGGATGCCTGCTGGCCGTTGGCTACCTCGCCCTCGGCCGTTATGCCCATAAACCGATGGAGATATAATCGAATCATGGCAACGAAGCGAAAACCATCCCCCTCCCCGTCCGTGTCTCCCACTCCCACGCCGGTGGTGCATCACGAACCCACCCCCGCCGAACCGCTGAGCGAGAACGACATCCTGATCGCGGAATTCGAGTACATCACCGGCAATGCCTTTCAAGCCAACGAAGACCGCAGTAAAGCGGCATCGTTCTTTCTGGTCTCGGTCGGCTCGTTGGTGGCGGCATTCCTTGGCGCACCGGCCATTCCAACCAGCGTTTATGTGGTGGTCGGAGTCCTCTTCACCGCGTTGACCGGCCTCGGTGTGCTGACGATCGCCCAACTGGCCCGCTTGCGTCTCGCGTGGAACGATGCTGCCGTCGCCATGAACCAGATCAAAAAATATTACACCGAGCGCCTGCCCGGCCTCGAAAATGCCTTCCACTGGAAAGGCGATACCCTGCCTGCAAAATTCAAGTTCGCCAGCGTTTCGTTCTACACCGTCCTCGAGGTGAGCATGTTGTGCGCGCTGACCACCGCAGCCGCAGCATATTTCTTTCAGGGCGGCGGCTCCGCCAATGCGGTCATCACCGGCACCAAGTGCTGGGGGCTCTTCACGCTGGCGTCCTGTCCGCTCATCTACATCGCATTGCTCTATTACCCCAAGAAGAAATAGATCAACTCACGGAGGAAATATGTCGAACCAATATCACACCGGCACCGAAGAATTTCGCGTGGAGGGTGAAAAACTCGTCGCCAAGCTCAAGGAACTTTTGCACGAGGGCAACATCCGCCGCATCATCATCAAGGATAAGGATGGGCGTACGCTGATCGAGATTCCCCTGACCATCGGGGTGGTCGGCGTGTTGTTGTTGCCGGTCTGGGCGGCGATCGGCGCCATCGCGGCGCTGGTCACCGAAGCGACCATCATTGTGGAAAAGGTGGAACCGTAAATCATGCCGCGCAACTACGAGGATCAATCCCCCACCGCATTTCAACGCCTGCCGGACTATCAACGCGGCGATGATTGGATCCGCGCCTTTCTGAAAGAGGCGAAGGTCGCGCACATCGCCACCTCGCGCGAAGGCCAGCCGTTCCTCAACCCGACCACGTTCTGGTTCGACGAGGAAAAACAGCGGGTGATATTCCACTCAAACATTGCAGGCCGAGTCCGCTCTAACATCGAGGCCAACCCCAAAGTCAGCCTGGAAGCGAGCGAACTGGGGAAGATGCTGCCATCCAATGTCGCGCTCGAGTTCTCGCTCCAGTTCCGCAGTGTGATCGTCTTCGGAACTGCGCACCTGATCACCGACCCGGCGGAGGCACGCAAGGCTCTTTATGGCCTCATCCAAAAATATTTCCCGGCCATGACAGCCGGGAAAGAATATCGCGAGATCACCGATAAGGAATTGCGCGCCACGTCGGTTTACGCCATTGCGATCGAGTCGTGGAGCGGCAAGGAGAACTGGAAAGAACGCGCGGACCAATCGAATGAGTGGCCCGCGCTGGATGAGAAGTGGTTCGAGTAGTTACAAGCGGTTGACCGAACGAGCACCTGGCTATTGGATGATGAATAGCCAGGTGTTATTAAATGTGCAGGTCATGTCGCCCGATTGGCTCATGCCGACAAGACCGATCAAGCCTTCGGGGTAAACCGCCTTGCCTTCCTTGAAGTTCTTCATGGCAAGTTTGATCTGGCTGTCGATGGAGTCCAGTTCGAGCTGGCGTCGCTGTTGCTCGGTGGCGTTCGGCGGCAATTCCGGGGCCGGCGGGCGGGGCATGTTGGGGTTCGGCGGCTTGGTCACATCCAGCTCACCGATCCAGACGCCGTTGGTGTATAGGGTGAGCATGTTGTCGCGCATCACAACGGCAAGGCGGTTGGTGGCATCGTTCAAACCGTTGAAGGAGCGGTCTTCATTGGCGGGGAAAAACGTGCCGATGTTGACAAGCTCTCCCTCGAGGGTGGCAAGGAAGGCCACGTAGCCGCTGGCAGTGTTCGTCATTAGAACAGAATACTGGCTGGGCTTGTTCTGATCGCCATTCGATCGGAACATGAAGCCGCACCCAAAGTCGCTGTTGCGGACGTGCCAGAAAATATCAGAGACGATCACAAAGTCATCGGCGGTGATCTGGGGATAATCGTTGACGTAACCGGTCTGCTGGAAGCCGTGCAGTTCGATCGTGGCGGGATCGTGGATCCAGGCCACGTAACCTTCTTTCGGGTCCACGCCGTAACGGGGCAGTTCAGCGACCACCGGGGCAATGGCAGTGGACGTGGCCAGCTTTGACTCATCGTTCAAGGAGGCGTAGGCTGTCTGCGAGACAAAGATGCTTCCGCTTTGTGAGGTGGCCTTCACGATGGCCGTTGCCAGTTTGTCATTGGAGGAGTTCTCCTCCACGTAGCGGGCGGTGGCGGTGGAGGCGATGATGGCGCTCATGGGGGTCAACGTCAGCGAGACCGGGTCCAGGTTGACGGCAGTTGGCATACTGCAAGCCAGGATGGTCAGGAACAGCATGATTAGCGAGGTGATGGTTTTTCGTTTCATGTTTGTCATCCTGACCTCACTTCACATCCTTGCGCTTGATCAGGAACAGGATGATGAAGTAATAAACGATGCTGATCTTGATCTGGGCAAACCAGGTCTGGAACAACCATGGATAGTAAACCTGCGGATCGCGTTTGTTCACCCAGGCCCAGTCGTAATTGGTATTGATGCTCTCGATCGTGCCAACAGCACCTTGCACGGCAGAGACACGCGAGATGTCATAACGGGCCAGTTTCTCCTGGTATTCGGTCATCTCGCCGGTGTACACATCGGCCATCACCTGGTAGAGATCCATCTGGTTGCGGTAATTATCCTGAATGTCTTTGACCGAAGTCTGGTAGTTACTCAGGGCATTTAAATATTGCGAGATCTTGACCTGGTCGAAGTTATCATCCGGCGGATCGGGCGCGGGAGGAATGACCGGCTCAGCCGGACGCTCAGGCAAAGGCGGCGGTTCAACCGGCGGCTCCTGGATGATCTCATCCACATAGTATTTTCCGATGCCGGGGAAGTTGCAGGAATTCTCATCGAACATCTGCACGCCCATACAGCGACAGTTGTGAAAGGCCATGTCGTCGAGCGTCATGGCGTCGCGCAGTTCGGAGGAAAGCTGCCAGCAGGTATCCGCCGCAACATCGGATCCGGCGCCGACAATGCCCAGCAGGCTTTGGAACGCCCAACGGCTGGACGCGACCTGGCTGATGTTCGGGGGAACAGGCGCCAGCGCTCCGCTCAGAACGATCAGGGGAATGATCAGCATGATCATCGTCAACGGCGCAGAAGCGGCATTGGGTGAAAGCGCAGAAGCGAGCAAGCCCAACAACATGCCTGTCAAGGTGGCCAGGACCAGCGTGACGTAGATCTGGAAGAATTCAGCCACACCGCCGGGCATGTCGAACGCGAGGTAGTGCAGGGCGGTGTAGGCAAATCCTTGATAGAAGGCAAGTATTAACGCCAGCCATATCTTTGAGGTGACATACGGAATGATCTGCAGGTTGACCAATCGTTCACGCTGGTAGATCTCGGATTCTTTTACGAACTCGCGCATCTGCGACATGCCGCCGACCAGAAGCGCATACAACGACAGGAGGAATAATGTGATCGCGCCGTTCGCGGCGTCACCTCCTGAATAAGCGAATGGTGACCGTCCCATGACCGGAGCCAGGACGAGGTCCAGAGCACCGACGCCAGGCGCGGCGGCCAGCATCAATGTCAGGCTGGAGCGGTCGCGCGTCAGGATCTTGACGTTCCGTTTCGACAGCACGATGAACTGTTGGAGCGCCGAAATGGGCGACCGTCTGCGGGTTGTTTTCTTCTTGGGCTCCGGCTTCTTTGCCGCAGCCTGCTGGAAGCGCTCCTGCAATGGCGTAACGATGTACTTCTGGAACGCAGGGCTTTTCTGGAAGCGGCTGGCCCAGTCGGCGGCTTTGCCTTTTGACTGGTCATCGAGAATGGCGTAGATCTGATCGAACTCCATCGGGCGCGTACGGCGGTCGCTCTCACTGCGGAATTGATCGAAATATGCGAGAGCCTCGTTCGGCGGGCCAAACCAGGCAAGGTATCCGCCGCGGGCAAGGAAGACCACCTTGTCGGCGAGCATTACGTTCTTGGTGGCATGCGTGACCATGATGATGGTGCGTCCCTGGTCGGCGAGGCGGCGCATGAGGTGCATGAAGGCGGTTTCCGTTCCGGGGTCCAGCCCGGAGGTCGGCTCATCAAGGAAGAAAAGGCCGGGGCGCGTGAGCAACTCCACCCCGATGGAGACGCGCTTCTGCTGTCCGCCGCTCAGGCCGCTGATCTGCACATCCTTGCGATGGGTCAGGTCCAGGTCGGCAAGCACTTCCATGATGCGCTTCTGACGTTCCTGCCGCGTGGTGTCTTTTGGCATGCGCAGCTGCGCGGCATAATCGAGCGCTTGATAGACCGTCAACTCCATGTGGATGATGTCTTTTTGCGGGACATAGCCGATCTCGTTGCGAATGGCGTCAAAGTTCTGGTAGACGTTGATATCGTTGACGAAGACACTGCCGTTCGTGGCGGGACGATAGCCGGCGATCGAATCCACGAGGGTGGACTTCCCGCCGCCGCTCTGCCCCACCACGCAGATGAATTCGCGCGGCTGGAACACGAGCGAAATATCCTGAAGCAGGTTCAAGTCCTTGCGGACCCATTTGTTCAAATGATAGGCTTCGACGCGCAGCCCATCCACCTCGGCGGTGCCGATGAACTGGTCTTCATCAAGCACGAATTTATACGAGCCGATGCGGACGGTGTCGGATGGGTTGAGCCAGACATCCCCTTCCACGCGCTGGTTGTTCACGAAGGTGCCGTTGGAACTGCGCAAGTCGGTGACGAAGTAACGGCGGCCAACACGGGTGATCTGGGCATGGAAACGCGATGCATTGGGCTGGTCGATCACCACATCGTTGGAAGGATCGCGTCCGATCGTGAGTTTATTCTTCTCCCCAAAGCGGGTGATATTCTGCAGTTTGGCCGGGGCTTGTGAAGGCCAAAGGAAGGTCATGCTGACCATCATGCCCTGGAATTCGCTGTCGATGCGCAGGACATCCTCATGCTTGAGCAGTTGCCGCCCGGTCACCGGATGTCCCTGACAGGTGATGGTGTTGGTGGCGCCTTCGATGGTGGCGATCTCGAACCCGGAGGGCGTCAACTGGAGCGTGGCCTGGCGGCGCGAAACAATCAATGACGGGATGACGATGTCATTCTCGTCGGCGCGGCCCAGGGTCAATTTCACTTTTTCCAGCTTGAATTCCTGCGGCTCACTACCGGCCACGGTCACGACCAGGGTCGGCGCATCCTTTTTCAAAGTCGACGCATCGAACATGGACAGGCTTTCGAGCATCGTCTTATCCTGGACATTCAAACGCGTGGGATGCGAAGCGCCCGAAAGGTTGCGATTGTCCTCGAATGTGAGCACTATGCCCGGGGCAAGCTCGATCTCGTCGCCGCTATTCAGTTTTTCTGCTTTGGTGATCGGTTTGGAATTGATATGGGTGCCGTTGCGGCTGTCCAGGTCCTCGATCCAGTACGAGCCGTCGCGATACGACAGGCGGGCATGACGCCGCGAAACCTGGGGATTATCGATGGCCACGTCAGTCTCTTTCGTGCGGCCGATGATCATCTCATTTTCTGACAGGTGGAAAATTTTCCCACTCTCCGGACCATTCTTGACAATAAGGATCACTTTCGAAGAGGCTGCCATGACCACGCTCCTGATAAACTGGGAACAAGCTGGGGTTAACTGATAACCGAGTTTACAGCATTATTCAATTAATTCCAACCCCATTTGTGGCATTCGCCAAGAAAAAAATCCTCCCGCACCTGATGCAGGCGGGAGGATTCCGGGTGGAAAATGCTCACACTATTTCGGACGTCTGATAACACCCAAGCCGGGACCATCGGGCAAGGTCATCTTCGCGCCTTCGTAGGTCAGACCGAGATACGGATCGTTCTTGACCAGCAGCGGGCCGTCCAGGTCCGCGAAATCACATAACGGTGCAAGATGCGCCGCCGCCGTCACACCCACCGACGACTCGACCATGCAACTGAGCATGATCTGCATATCATGCGCCTTCGCCGTGTGGATCATCCGCAGTGCATCGCGGATGCCTTCGCTCTTCATTGTCTTCACCACCACACCATCCACCGCGCCGGCCAGCTTTGCCACATCGTGTGAGGTCTTGGCGGTCTCATCGGCAAAGATCGGCGTGGACACGTTCTGCGCGCGCAGTTTTTCCTTGAGCCAGAAGAAGCCTTCCACGTCATCCACGGCAAGGGGCTGTTCCACAAATTCGAGATCGTATTCTGCCAGACGGGGGATCAGCTTCAGGGCTTGTTCACGCGTCCAACCCGCGTTGGCGTCCACGCGCAGTTTCGCATCAGTGACCTTGCGAATTGCGGCCACGATCTCCTCATCACGGTCACTGCCCAGTTTGATTTTGATAATGGGATATTTGCCCTGCTTCGCGCTCTCCGCCATCACCGACGGCTCATCCATGCCGATGGTGAACGAGGTCAACGGGATGTTTTTCGGGTTCAGGCCAAACAGGCGATACAACGGCTGACCCAACTTCTTGCCCCACAGGTCGTGCAGAGCTTCATCAATGGCCGAACGCGCCGCACGCGACCCAGCCGGGCGTTTCGCCAGCACCGCGTCGATATCGAACGGATCACTGCCCAGGTTACGCACCGACTTGAGGTACGCGATAATGCCCTCCTGCGTCTCGCCATAATACGGTACAGCCGCGGCCTCCCCCACCCCATCATCAAGATAGACAAGCACATTATGACGTTGATCGCTTGCCCCGTGCGCTACACGGAAAGTTGTTTTGAGATCGAGAGAGATCGGTTCCCAATGTAGTTTCATTTTTACTCCAGGATGCTTTCAGACAACTTGACACGAAGACACAAAGGCACTAAGCCACAAAGTTTTTCTTCGTGTCTTCGCGGCTTTGTGCCTTTGTGTTAATCACTACTTTCTACTCTCTGTTCTCTAATATCTGATCTCTAACTCAACCCTTCCCATCCAAAAACTTCAATACCCGCGCAACCCATTCCTCTTTTCGTTCCACATGCACATTATGCCCCGTCGCTTCGGGGATCCACATCTCCGCGCCGGGGATATTCTCGGCAATATACTGCGCATGACGATCGCGGGCATTCGAACCATCCTGCGCACCCATGATGGCCAGCACAGGTTTCGTCACACGCGCCAGTTCGGCAGGTGTGTAGTTCGGCTCCGACATGGTCTCCTTCATCGAAAGCAGGCACAACTCGCGCCAATAACCCGCCCCGTTCGTCTCCTCGTGCAGGCTGATCATTTCGTTCATCCACGCCGGGTCTTCACGTTCAATGCGCGCGGGATCAAAATAGACCGGCTCGCGCTCCACCAGATAACGCGTGATGTACGCATTCGCTGCCTGTGGAATGCACGTCTGCACCACGTCGGAGTGTTCCATCAAGGTCACCAGCGCCACGTTCCCACCGTTGCTGTGGCCGATCACATGCGCGCGTTCGTATCCCATTGCGCGGATGAACACTGCCGCATCTTCGGCCATCTCCGCAAATGAATAGGTCATGCGCGGATTGTTCGAATGTCCATGGCCGCGGCAGTCGGGCACCAGCACCCTGTAGTGCCTGGCCAGTGCAGGCGCAACCTCGTGCCAGTCGGTGCGACCGTCGATCGTCGAGCCGTGGATCAGCAGGATGGGCGCCCGTCCCTTTTTCTCTTCGCCGAAAGTTTCGTAGTAGACCTGAGCGTCTTTAATATCGATGTATGCCATGCGCGAATCGTACCACATGGTTTACAATCGTGTAATGACCCAAGAACAGATCCTCGCCCAACACGCCGCCCAATTCGACACGCGCATTTCCGTGTTCGATGTGAAGATCGCATCCCTCGCCGACGGACTCCTGACCCTGTCTGGACGCGTCCTGAACGAAGGTCAACGCGACGAACTGCCGCGCCTCTTCCCCGACCTCCGAGTGGATACCTCCTCGCTGATCGTACTCGAACGCCCGGATATTCCGCGCCGTCACATCGCCACCAATCTGACCGGCCTCTACGAACAGCCGACTTTTGGCGTCCCCCTCGCCAGCGAGCTGACCTTCGGTATGGAGCTGGATATTTTACAGATCGAAGGCCGCTGGTCCTTCGTCCGCCAGCAAGACGGGTACCTCGGCTGGGCTTATTCGCCCTTCATGGCTGAAGGGAATGCGCCCGCGCCTACGCACCTTGTACTGGCGCCATCGGTGGAGGTCCGCGCGGGGACAGACCCGGCCAGCGACGTCCTCACCCGCCTGGTGAGCGGCACGAGCGTGACGGTGACGGAGAGTCGCGGAGAGTGGTCACATGTCGAGGCGAACAAGTCCGGGTGGGTGCCATCCATCCACTTGCGCGCGCTTGCAGACATCCCGCAAACGGTCGAGGCCAAACGAAAAATGCTGGTCGCCGATGCGCACCGCATGACGGGTGTGCCGTATCTTTGGGGCGGCGTAAGCGGCAACGGTATTGATTGCTCGGGCTATGCGCGCCTGCTCCACAAATGGATCGGCATCGAGATCCCCCGTGATGCTGACATGCAATGCAACGCCGCGCGCCCGGTGGAACCTCCGTATGAGGTTGGCGATCTGTTCTTCTTTGGCGAGAACGGCGAACAACGCAATGTAACGCATGTAGGCATCAGCCTTGGCGGCTGGACGGTGATCCACTCTTCTCGCAAGAACAACGGCGTGTATGTGGACGACCTGCAGCAAGCCGAGTTCCTTCGCGAGAGTTATCTGTGCGCGGGAAGTTTTTTACGATGAAATCCTTCCGCAAAGAACTCACCTTCCACATCCCCACCCGCCGCGCATTCATCAACATCACGCGCGAGGTGGAACAAGCCCTGCGCGAAAGCGGCATCAAAGAGGGGCTGTGTCTGGTGAACCCGATGCACATCACAGCGTCGGTCTTTATCAACGATGATGAGGCGGGACTGCATCACGATTACGACAAGTGGCTCGAACGACTCGCACCGCATGAACCGACCGGCCAATACCGCCACAACGACACAGGTGAAGACAATGCCGACGCGCATATGAAACGCCAGGTGATGGGGCGCGAAGTGGTCGTTGCCGTGACAAACGGCGAACTGGACTTCGGCACGTGGGAGCAGATCTTTTACGGCGAGTTCGATGGACGCCGCAGCAAGCGCGTGCTGGTGAAGATCATTGGAGAGTGAACATGAAACTGCAGAACAAAGTCATCGCGGTTTTGATCGCAGAGGGAGTGGAGGATCTGGAATTCCACGTACCGTTCATGCGCTTGCAGGAGGAGGGTGCCACCGTG
>CAYNQA010000048.1:0-14358 GCA_964399225.1 uncultured Anaerolineaceae bacterium | reverse complement strand
GATCACCACTGTGCTTTCCTATGGTGCATTTGCCCGGCTCGATGCCGGCATCGAAGGATTGATCCACGCTTCTGAAATGCCCATTGCCGAAGGTGCTCCTGTGAAACAATTCCTCAGCGACGGACAGCGCGTCGATGTGCGCATCATTCATATCGACCCTTCCCATCAACGCATGGGTCTCAGCATGCGCCTCGGAGAAAATTAGCCAGTAATGGACAAACACCCCAGCCCGCCTCCTCCATCCGAACCGCGCAACGACTGGCTCGACCGTTGGACGGATTTCAACCTGCATTTTGGCCGCTTCATGCGTGATGCCTTTGGCGTGGTCATGCTTGCCTTGGCTGCCATGTCCTTGCTTGCAGTATGGGGCTGGACTGGTGGTTTGGTTTTGACCCCATGGTCAACCGCGTTGCGCACCTGGTTTGGTTGGGGAAGCATTCTGGTTATAGCTGGGATCGCCGCTGGCGGGATCTATCTACTCCGTCCCGATGCGAAATTCATTGGGTTGCTCCGCCTGCTCGCCTTGGAATTCGCCTCTTTCCTGACGTTAGGCCTGCTCTCTGCGATTGGGGGCAATTCCCTCACCCGGGCTGAACAGCAACTGGACGGCGGACGGTTGGGTTGGGCGATCTCCACGGGATTCAATTTCATGGGCGAGGGCTGGGGCACACTTGTGTTGTTACTGTTCTGGGCATTATGCATGCTCACTGCCTTTAACGGTTGGGCGTGGATCGAGTATCGATTGAAGGTCGTGGCCGGCGAGGCGGCACCCGCTTCACCCGTCGAGACGGAAGCGCAGCCCGAAACGGAGGAACCGAAAGCGGCAGCGAAACCCCGCGAACAGAAGAAACGTCCGCTGGTTCCGCCGGAGTTCCGCACATCCCTGCCGCGTCAGGAGACCAAGGACGAGAAGCCATCCAAGCCGATGCCGCGGGATGAAGATCTGCCTCCTCTTTCGATTCTCGGTGCAGACTCTGCATCCTCCCGCATGGATGAGCGTACCATCAATCAGACTGCCGGCATGATCATGAAAACCCTCTCGGAGTTCGGAATCCCTGCCACGGTGATCGGCTATCGCGTGGGACCGGTGGTGACTCAGTTTGCCGTTCAGCCGGGCTTCATCAAAAAACCAGGCACGAACGAAGATGACCCACAATTGATGAAGGTCCGTGTAGCGCAGATCGCATCACTTGAAAAAGACTTGACCCTCGCGCTTTCTGCGGAGCGATTGCGCATTGAAGCGCCGGTGCCGGGCAAGAATTATGTAGGTATTGAGGTGCCTAATTCCCGCACGTCCACGGTGCGCCTGCGTGCGCTCCTGGAGACAGAGCAATTTCACAAAGTCGGGGCGCCGCTTGCAGTGGCGATGGGGCGTGACGTTTCCGGCCAGCCGCTGATCGCCGACCTTTCGCGCATGCCGCACTTGTTGATCGCCGGTGCAACGGGCTCGGGTAAATCAGTGTGTATCACTTCGATCGCAGCCTGCCTGACGATGAATAATGCCCCCGAAGATCTGCGTATGGTGATGATCGATTCGAAGATGGTGGAATTGCTGCGCTTCAATGGTCTGCCGCATCTCTTCGGCAAAGTGGAGACCGATGTTCAGCGCATTCTTGGCGTGTTGCGCTGGGTAGTGCTTGAAATGGAGCATCGCTATCGCTTGCTCGAATCTGCCCATTGCCGCGATCTGACCGCTTATAACAAAAAAATCTCCCGCCGCAAAGACGGCGCGGGTGCGCCTTTGCCGCGCATTGTTGTGATGATCGATGAATTGGCCGACCTGATGATGTCGGCCCCCGACCAGACCGAGCACAACCTGGTGCGTCTCGCGCAGATGGCACGCGCCACAGGCATCCATCTTGTTGTGGCCACACAACGTCCCTCCACTGATGTGGTGACCGGCCTGATCAAAGCCAACTTCCCAGCCCGCCTGGCTTTTGCGGTTGCTTCAAGTGTGGACTCACGCGTGATCCTCGACTCGACCGGCGCCGAGTCTTTGCTGGGGCGCGGCGATATGCTATTCCTTAACCCGGAGGTGGGCAACCCGGTCCGTGCGCAGGGTGTTTGGGTCACCGACCAGGAAATTGAAAAGATCATCGCCCATTGGCAGAAGAGCAGTACCTATACTGAAGAATTGCCGCCCTGGGAAAAGCTGCTGACAGAACCGGATGAGAACGAAGATGAAGGTTTGGTGGAGCAGGCGGTTTCGATCGTCAAGAGTACGCAGCGCGCGTCGGCCTCGCTCCTTCAACGCCGATTGCGCATTGGGTATCCGCGTGCCGCGCGCCTGCTCGATCAGTTGGAGGATCTTGGCGTGGTTGGCCCGTCACAAGGAGGCGGACGCGAACGTGATGTCCTCGTTGGCCCGGATGACGACGATGCCGATTTTGAAGATAATGATAAGTGAGACCGGTCGCGCGCCGTTGGGGCTCAGGGTGCGCAATTTGATTGCAAGTTATTACACACCGCTTTTATAGTATCCTTCCAGCCTGAAAGGATCTTTTCGCGTGGAGAATCTCTCCCCAAGCTCAAAGCCAACCTTCACTGACCGCATGCGGATCTGGTTCAAGTGGGCCATCGATCCGCTGGCTATGTTCTTCAACCGCCTTGGCCTTACCCCGAATGCCATGACCCTGCTTGGATTGGCCGGGAATTTCGCCGGGGCTGTTTTTGTCTCACAAGGGGATATGACGATCGGCGGCTTGCTCATGCTGGTGTCCACTCCATTCGATGCGTTGGATGGCGCCATGGCACGCCTGCGCGGTGAGGCCAACGATTGGGGCGCTTTCGTGGACTCGGTCACTGACCGTTATGGGGAACTCGCCATATTGGGCGGCCTGCTTTATCACTTTGCCGGCACGGGTGATGAACTTTCCAGCGTGGTGACCTTTGCGGCGGCGGCAGGAACCGTATTGGTGTCCTATGTTAAAGCGCGGGCGGAAGCGGTCGGCTTCACGGCCAAGATCGGGCTGCTGTCACGTGTCGAGCGGTATCTTGTGCTTGCGCCGGCGCTTGTGTTCAACCAACCGCAGATCGCAATTTGGATCCTGGCATTATTTGCGAACTTCACAGCGCTACAGCGCATTTATTTTGTCCGCGCGCAAGCGCATGCACGATTGCAGAAAACCAAAGGAGAGTGACCATGCCGATCGAATGCAGCGGTTTGGTATTTAATTTTTTACAGCAGGATGGATTGCATGTCTGCCTGTTCGGGTCGGAGAGCGTGTTGCGTTTTTATGGCGTGGTCATCATGTTTGGTGCAGTGTTGGGCGCCTGGCTCGCCGCTCGTCAGGCCAAACTCCGCGGGCACGACCCGGAGATCGTCTGGGATCTGTTGCTCTATCTCTTCATTGGCGGAGTGATCGGCGCGCGGCTTTGGTACATTTTTACCCCGCCTCCATCCTCGATCGAACAGGGACGCACAACCGCTTATTTCCTGACACACATTTTTGATGCAGTCGCCGTATGGCAGGGCGGCTTGGGCATTCCCGGTGCGATCATCGGTGGCGCGTTTGCCTTGCGCTGGTACACACGAAAACACAACCTGAACTTCCTGGAGTGGGCGGACATTGCCGTACCCTCACTGGCGTTGGGACAGGCCGTGGGGCGCTGGGGCAATTTCTTCAACCAGGAATTGTATGGCATGCCAACTGATCTTCCCTGGCGGATCTACATTGACCCTGCGCATCGCTATACCGGTTTTGAGCGATTCGAATATTTCCACCCGCTGTTTTTATACGAAGCGCTTTGGAACCTTGCCAATATGTCGCTTCTGCTTTGGTTGGGGAAACGTTACTCCGACCGTTTGAAGTCGGGCGACCTCCTGCTGGTGTACCTGACCGTCTATCCGATCGGCCGCTTCCTGCTGGACTTTTTACGGCTCGACGCCTCCATGCTTGGCGGACTAAACGCCAATCAGACCGTGATGGCTTTTGTCGCAGTAGGTTCCGCGTTGACCCTCTTTTGGCGGCATCGGAAATCGGATTCCGCCCCGGTGCAATCATGATCGATACTCACGACCTTAGTAAGCAATTTGATTCGTTTTGGGCGGTGGAAGGTGTTTCGCTGACCGTCCAGCCCGGACAGATCCTTGCCATCCTTGGGCAGAACGGTGCCGGCAAGACAACCACCGTCCGCATGTTGACCGCGCTTCTTTCTCCGACCCGCGGCTGGGCGCGCGTGAATGGGTACGATGTCGTCACCCAGGGCGACAAAGTCCGCGCTTCAGTGGGCGTGTTGACTGAACAGCACGGACTCTATACCCGCATGAGCGGGACGGAATACCTTGATTTCTTCGGCGAGATGTACGGCCTGCACGACACCGCCCGCCTGAACACACGCAACCGCCTGCTGGAATACTTTGGTCTGGCTGAGGCGGCGCATCGAAGGGTGGGGGAATACTCCAAGGGAATGAAACAAAAACTGGCTCTGGCGCGCGCCTTGATGCACGAACCGCCCGTTCTCCTGTTGGATGAACCGACCTCCGCCATGGACCCCGAGTCGGCTCGCCTGGTCCGCGACCAGATCGCCAACCTTAAGTCCTCCCAGCGGACGATCATCATTTGCACCCACAACCTTGTCGAGGCAGAAGCGCTTGCCGATGTGGTGGCGGTGATTTACCGTGGAAAAGTGCTTGTCAGTGGTACGCTCGATGAGTTGAAGAATAAGATCCTTGGCGCAAGCGAGTATGAGCTGACTCTGTCAAAACGATGGCGAGGTAAATTTATACTGCCCGCCGGTGTTGAACTGCTTGACCGATCCGACAAAAACCTGCGATTTAGGATCAAGAACCCCAAAAAATCAAATCCCATACTGGTGCAGGAGCTTGTCAATAAAAAAGCCCCGATCCTGTCTCTGCGCGAAACTCCGCGTAGTCTGGAGCAAGTTTATCTAAGTGTCATGGCTGAAGCGCAAATGGCGCGAGGCGGAAAACGATGAATGAACAATTGCAGTATGTCTGGCTGTTAAGCCGCCGAGAGCTGCGTGATCAATTGCGCGATTGGCGCATCTTGACCCCGTTGTTGGTACTTACCATCGGTTTCCCTTTTCTTATGAATCTCGTCGCCTACTACGCCGTGGACCTGACCAACCGCTACGGCGGAGACCTGATCGTGGATCGCCTTGTGCCATTCTCCATTCTGACCATCGGCTTCTTCCCGATCACCCTCTCGTTGTTGAATGCGCTCGAGTCGTTTGTGGGGGAGAAGGAGCGTGGTACGATCGAACCGTTGCTGAGCCTGCCTCTGGCCGATTGGCAGTTGTATCTCGGTAAATTAATAGTGGGGATAACCTCGCCGCTTATTGCAAGCTTTGTTTCGATCGGAATTTATATTTTCATGGTCTCCCTGCAGGGATTGAATATGCCCGACGCGCAGGTCTTCATTCAGCTTTTTTTGCTCACGATCGCCCACGCATTGTTGATGGTAAGCGCCGCCATTGTGATCTCTGTCCAATCCACCTCGGTCAAGGCGGCTAATTTGCTGGCGTCCTTCGTCATCATCCCCATTACCATGCTGATGATGGGCGAGACCGCGCTCTTTATCAACCTGGATAATCAAGTACTATGGTGTGCTGTTGCCGCGGTGACCATCATGGCGGGCCTGCTCGTCCGCCTTGGCCTGGCGCACTTCCAACGCGAATACCTGCTCGGACGTGATGTGGATATTTTGAATGTTCGTTGGATGTGGAGTACTGTTCGCGGGCACATTCTCAAAGGTTCTCGTGATTTTCCGGAGTGGCTTCGGATTTCACTGTTTCCAACTTTGAGCAAGCTGCGCAGTCTGATCCTTTTGATGATTTTATTTGCCATTAGCGCTGGTGTAGCATCCTATTATTGGTTTATTGATTACTTCACTGTCAACCCGGAAGCGCAACTTGATTTTCAATCCCAAATTACCAATGGCGATAATAGCTTATATGTAGCCTCCAACTTCAGCGCATTATGGCTGTTTTTGGTTAACCTGAGAGGCGTTTTAGTCATAGGGCTTTTTGGGTTGTTTTCCTTTGGAGTATTGGGAGCAATACTCATGCTGGTTACTCCGGGGTTTTCTGGAGCCGTATTTGCCTCGTTTTCTTTGAAAGGATATAACCTGGCACCAATATTGCTTGCGGGTGTCCTTCCGCATGGTATTTTTGAAATTCCCGCGCTCATAATTTCATGTGCAGCTGTGTTGCAGATTGGCTTAACTCTTGTGACGCCTCAAACGAATCGTACGCTCGGCGAGGTATTGTTGGAAGGAATTGCCGATTGGATCAAGGTCTTTTTTGCTGTGGTCGCGCCTCTCCTTGCGATTGCCGCCATCATCGAGACCTATGTCACGCCGCAATTGCTTTGCCGCACGCTCGAGCTTGTCTGTCCATAATATCATGGCTAAGATCATCATCCTCGGCACCTCGAATGCCATTCCGCACAGAGATCACGACAACACGCACTTCGTTGTGATGGGAGAGGAGCGCTCCGTGCTGGTGGATTGCTCCGGTAATCCTACAGTTCGCCTTGAACAGGCAGGCATCGATTTCAATGCGATCACAGACCTTATTGCCACACATTTTCACCCTGATCACATTTCAGGAGTCCCAACTTTGCTCATGGATATGTGGCTCATGGGGCGCAAGCGTCCGCTAAATATCTATGGGTTGCACCACACTCTCGACCGTCTTGAATCTCTGATGGGCTTCTTCGAATGGGACAAGTGGCCTGGTTTTTTCCCCACAGCATTCGTCCGCCTGCCTGCCTCCGAGTTAATCACTGTGCTGGATTGTCCGGACTTTAAAGTGATCGCTTCCCCGGTCCAGCACTTCATCCCGACCATTGGCTTGCGCGTGGAATTCAAGAGTCAGAAAGTGTTCACTTACTCTTGCGATACTGAGCCGTGCGAACAGGTTGTTCACCTCGCCGAAGGAGCGGATATCTTGATGCACGAGGCAGCCGGTCCCTCACGTGGACATTCATCCGCGGCGCAAGCGGCCGAAGTTGCGGTGCAAGCCGAAGTGGGGCAACTTCTTCTCGTCCATTATCCTAATGGCTCTTATCGCACTACCGACCTGGTCGCCGATGCGCGCGGACGGTTCCAAGGTGAAGTCACATTGGCAGAGGATTTCATGACGTTGGATTTTTGAAGATCCTGCCTGCGATGATCTGTCGAAGTTCCCTACATTCCGATTTAATTCCCAATACAAAAACGCCCGCCTCATTCAGAGGCGGGCGTTCAATTCACCGATTCGCGTCTACCATCCATGAATGTATGGCTCCCATTCTCCATACTCATTCAAATGCCGTCCGAAAATATACATTGCGCTGGCAGGCGGCTCCTTGGGAATATGCAGCAAACGCATGTGCACTTCATCCAGCGGGCGCCCACCCTTGCGGTGGTTACAGGATGGGCAAGCCGCCACAACGTTCGTCCAAATATGCTCACCACCCATGTGCCGCGGGTGGACATGATCCACGGTCAGGTTTCCTTCCCGTTTGCCACAATACTGGCAGGTATAATTGTCACGGCGAAAGACTTCGCGGCGCGTCAACTTCACTCGCTGTCGCGGACGGTGGATCATATCCTCCAGTCGAATCACCGACGGACGCGGCAGGTTTTGCGAGATCGTCCGTATGTTCCCGCGGCCATTTACGACCATCGCAGCTTTCCCCGAAAGGATCAGCCCGATCGCCCGCCGCGTGTTGCACACGTTGATCGGCTCAAAATTCGCATTGAGCACCAGCACGGGTTCCTGCATCGCTTACTCCATGTTGCGGCGATTATAGCACAACGAGAAAAGGAGCATTTGACATGAATGTTCTCATCACTGGTGGCACCGGCCTGCTTGGGCGGGCGTTAACACGTTCTTTCCTTGCCGATAATCACAAGGTCTGGGTGCTCACGCGCGCTCCTGAGCGGGCTGTCCTGCCCCTTGGGGTCACTGCCCTCGGATGGGATGGCCGCAGCGCGAATGGCTGGGGGCATATCGTTAACGAGATGGATGCCATCATTAACCTGGCTGGCCTGAACACTTCATCCTGGCCGTGGACAGAAGCGCGCAAACAGGCATTTTGGAACAGTCGCGTTTGGGCTGGGCAGGCGGTCTCAAGTGCCATCCAATCAGCAGTGAAACGCCCGCGCGTGCTGATACAATCTTCAGGGATCAATTACTATGGTTTACGTGGTGAAGCAGCAACCGAATCCACATCTCATGGAGAGGACTTCCTGGCACGCCTTGCTTCCGCCTGGGAGTTTTCCAGCCAGCCAGTTGAGGACATCGGTGTACGGCGGGCTGTCATCCGAACATCGGTGGTGCTTGCGCGCGAAAACATCATCATGAAATTATTGGATTTGCCGGCGCGCCTTTTTGTGGGAGGGCGACTTGGCGATGGACGACAATACCTGCCCTGGATTCACATCGCGGACTATGTCTCCTCCGTGCGCTTCCTGCTTGACACCGAGCGGGCGCATGGACCCTACAATTTGATCGCCCCCGAAGCGTCCACCAATGCTGAGTTCCTGAGGTTGCTTTCTCAAACCTTGCACCGCCCATACTGGTTCCACATCCCCTCATTTTTGATGCGAATCCCGCTCGGAGACATGAGCGTGACCGTATTGGAGGGGAGAAAAAGCATCCCTCAAAAACTTGTAGAAGCCGGTTACAAATTCAAATTTCCTACGCTGCAGTCAGCATTGGCCGACCTGTACGCCAGGTGAGGCTGGTATAATCGCGCCATGTCTGAAATCCGTGAATTTCGCCCCGAAATAATGCCCCGTAAAGGCGAATTCAACGCTTGGGCACTCGCCATTGGATTAGGGCTTGCGCTCTATCTTGCATTGACTGTATGGCCTGAAACCCCCTCCTTCCTCTGGATCTTCGAAGGTGTGTGCGTCTTTTCCGCCTTAGCCATTTCCCTGGGTAATTGGATGGACCGCCGCACAATCATACGCCTTAGCCCGGATGGGGTTGCCTTCGATAATGGACTCCGTTCAGTGCGGTTGACCTGGCCGGATGTCCAGCATGTGGCGGTAATTGCAGCAGGGGCCGGCAAACGTGTGCAAGTCCAGGGCGAAAGTTCTCATTTCACGTTCAAGACTCTGACCGTGATGAGCATGTTCGGACAGTCAGTCCGCTCCGGTTTTGCTGCGGGGCAGGAAATTTTAGATACCGTGTTACGTTCCAGCAATCTGAAGTTGACGAAGGAGTCGGAGGGCGTGTATTATTACGCCCGCGCCTGACCTTTTGTTTTACGACGCAAACGCATCACGTCGTAAAACGTGGTGCGTTATTTTTTGCCTGTGAGGTGTGAGATGAACATTGATCAACAAGTGGAACTGCTGATGCAGGGCACGGAGTATGGCGACGAAGAGCTCAAAAAAGCCATGACCGCGGAACTGCGTGAACGATTGTTGCTGGCTCAAAAAGAGGGCCGGCCATTGCGCGTCTATTGCGGTTACGACCCCACATCCACCGACTTGCATCTGGGGCATACCATCACGATGCGAAAATTGCGCCAATTCCAGGAACTGGGACACGAGGTGACTTTTCTAATCGGAAGCTACACTGCCCTGGTCGGCGACCCATCTGACAAGAACAAGGCCCGTCCGATCCTTACTCAGGAGCAGGTCAAATCCAACGCGCAGACCTATGCCGATCAAGCATTCCGCGTCCTCGACCGAAAGAAGACGATCATTCGAGAAAATGGCGAATGGCTCTCCCAGCTTAATCTGGTTGACTTGATCCGCCTTGGGCAGAACTTCACGGTTCAGCAGTTTTTAGTCCGTGAGAATTTTGCTAAACGCCTTGAAAAAGGGGAACCGATCTTCCTCCATGAAACCTTTTATGCCTTGATGCAGGGGTACGATGCCTGCGCAATGCAAACCGATGTGCAAGTAGGTGGCTCTGACCAGTTATTCAACATCATTGTGGCTGGCCGAAAGCTGCAGGAAGCGCTGGGTCAGAAGCCGCTGGTCGGCATCATCACCGGTATTTTGCCCGGCACCGATGGCGTACAGCGCATGTCAAAATCAACGGGCAACGTCATCCCGATTAACACAACGGCTGTGGATATGTACGGCAAGGTCATGTCCATCCCGGATGTCGCAATGGGTCTGTATTTCCGTCTTGCTACCCGTTTCCTGCCAGCGGATATTGACGTCATTGAAAAATCCGTTGCGGAAGGCACGATGCATCCTCGTGACGCGAAGATGAAATTAGCCCGCGAGATCGCCAGTATCTTCTACGGGGATGCTGATGCGAATGCTGCGCAAGATGCGTTTATCCAAACCTTCCAACAGGGACAGATTCCTGATGAGATGCCGGAATACAACCTTCAATCTGGTGAGACCGTGTTGGATGTATTGATCAATGCCAGGATGGCCGAAAGCAAAAGCAAGGCACGCAGTTTGATCGATCAAAAAGGGGTCCGGCTCGACGGCGAAACGCTCGACCGGGCTGACGCCCCCTTCCCGCGCCCTGGGGTGTTACAGGTTGGAAAACGCCGCTTCTTGCGTGTGAAATAAAAAAAGGGATGAGCCCAAAAAGCTCATCCCTTTTTATTATCCTTCGGCCAGTATCATATCGATAAAGATCCGAACAACATTCGGGTCGAAACGCGTTCCCGCTTCATGCCTAAGATATTCGATCGTTTTTTCGCGCGTCCAGGAAGCGCGATACGGGCGATCGGAGAGCAATGCATCCCAAACATCAACAACAGCAAATACACGGGCGGGGAGGGGGATATCAGTGCCTCGAAGACCGCGTGGATAGCCGCTTCCATCCCATTTCTCATGATGGCAATAGGGGATATCCAAAGCCGGGCGAAGATAAGAAATGGGGTGAAGCAGATCGTAAGCATACTTCGGGTGCAGGCGCATTTCATCCCACTCTTCCGTGGTGAGTGGACCAGTCTTGCGCAGAATGTGATCAGGAACGCCCATCTTGCCAATATCGTGCAGGAGAACGCCGCGGCGAATATGCGTGATCTCAGATTCGCCAATGCCCATTCTGCGCGCCAGACGTATCGTCAGGTCAGCGACGCGGCGTGTATGTCCTTCAGTCTCCTTGTCCCGAAGTTCCAGCGCTTTACCCCATCCTTCCAGTGTTGTGTCATACGCAAGCGACAACTCTTGATTGGACCGCTGTAGATTTTCGAATAACTGGGCATTATCCACAGCAATTGCGGCTTGCCCTGCAAGCGTTTGGAGGAACTCGAGCCATTCTGCTGATGGCGCCTCATCGCTGCGGAAGAATGCCTCCAGTACACCTTTGATCTGTCCTTTGCCGATCAATGGAGCGCCGATATATTGTACGAATTTTTCTTCCGCGATCCATTTGATGTTGGAAAATTCTGGAAGAGTATTAATGTTCGGAATTTGCAGGAAACGGCGGTTGATGGCAATTGTCCCGGCCAGACCGTCTCCGATACGGCTCTTCCTGCGGTTTGCGAGAGCGTGAAACCCGGCACTTGCAACCACTTCAAGAGTTTGAAGGTAAGGATTGAACGCCAAAATACTTAATGCATCCGGCTTGAGCTGTGCCATGGCCTGATCCACCAGGATATTCAGCGTGACGCGCAGGTCCATGCTGGATGCGATCGCAGTGTCAATATCGCGCAGTGATGTGAGACGGTTGATTTGCTCTTCGTTTTTCTCGTACAGGCGCGCGTTTTCAATCGCGATCGCTGCTTGATTGGCAAACGCCGTGGTGATGCGAAGATGCTCTTCTGTGAAATGGTTTTCTTCGCGGCTGTCTACGGCAAGCATGCCGATCACTTCTCCGCGAGCTACCAGCGGAATGCCCATCCATGACATGATGTGATCGTGTGGCGGTTGAAGAAACGCGTCGCTTATCTGCCGGGCTGCATTAATGATCAATGGCTTGCGCTCGAGCACCACCGTCGAATTTGGATTATCCCCGGGCACGGGAAAATGCATTCCTAGAATGGCGGTTTCGCTCATCCATCCCTGCCCACCGACGATCTCAAGATATCCTTGCCTGAGGAGTTGTATTGACGCGCTGTCATACTGTAGAACGCGTGAAAGTTGGTCGAGGATCAGGCTTACAGCTTGACTGCTGTTTAGGGTGGTGGCGACTACTGCAGTTGCCTCCCGCAATGTTTCAGCCTCCTGCCTGCGCTGTCGCTCCGATTGGAAGAGACGTGCGTTTTCGAGCGCAGTGGCCGCTTGATTGGAAAACGCAAGCAGTCGCTCCTTGTCTTTTTCCGAAAAAAAGCCTTCTTTAAAGTGATCAAGTACGATGAATCCGATCACGTTCTGATCTGCCAGAATAGGTGCCAGTAGGTGGGAGTGGATCCAACTGGATTCGGCAAGAGACACCCAATCCGGATCAAGGCGGGTATCTGATATGAGTTGTGGTTCGCAGGTTTCGATTGCATGACGAAAATCAGCAAAGGCGCGGCAATCGATGCGCAGTGAATCAGCCCATTCTTTGCCCCCTCTTTGCGCAAGACCGCGATGGCGGATCGTTCTCGCTGTGTTGCCTTCGAGAAGCATGATCATGGCTGTTTCACTCGGCACAACCCTTCCAATATTTTCCAGGATGCGATCGAGGACATTGTTGAAGTCCAGTGTGCTGTTCAGAGTCTCTGCTGTATCGCGCAACGCCTCAGCAAGGACGCGTTGGTCCCGCTCGGCCGCGGCATTGCGCAATCGTTCGATTGCGTTTGCGATCTGTCCGGCAATGGTCAGCATCAATCTTTCGTCATCCAGGGTGAAATGCCCAATTACAGAACTCTCGGCATTAATTGCGCCAATGACTCGCTCGCCGATCTTCATCGGCACGCAGAGCTCGGAGTGGGCGATCGGGTTGATTTCTATATAAAGTTCTGCCTCGTGGACATTGGCGATGTTAATGGGTTGGCCGCTACGGATCACGGCTCCGGCTACGCCTTCATCCAGGGAGTAATCACGCATCCATCCTGGCGAATTGATGCCATGATACGAAGAATGAGGGCGGAATGCCTGGCCAGATTGGGACACAAGCAAGAAGCCGAGAATGTCGGTGTAGATGGTATGGCCGATGATCTCGGTTGCCTGCTCGATCAGTTCATCCTCGTCGCGGGCATTTGACCCGGCGGTTGCCAAGGCTTGAAGCACAGAGAGCTCTTTGAGTTGCCGTTCCTGAGCGTCGAGAGCTTTTCGCCTTTCTGCTATATCGCGGATAAATCCTTGATATGTATTGTTGGGCAATCGCTTTACGCTCAGTTCTGCTGGGAAAACGCTTCCGTCTTTTCGGCACAAGATCCGCTCGGTGGTAATAGTCTCTCCGGGCTGGATCTCTGAGTAGCGGAAGGGCTTCTTGATCAGATCTTGCTTATCGAGCATGCTAGTAATGCTTAAATGCAGGAGCTCCTGCAGTGTATACCCCAGCATGGTGCATCCGCTTTGATTAAAACTCAGATAGTTCCCATGCTGATCTGCTATGAAGATACCGTCCGAGGCTTGTTCGACGAGAATGCGATAGCGCTCCTCGCTGCTGACAAGTTCATCTGCCACTTTCGAACGTTCGATCACTGCACCAAGGATGGCAGCAGCGGCTTTGAGAGCTTCAATTTCCGGCTGTGACCATGTGCGTTCATAAGTACATTCATCATATCCGATAAAGCCCCACCAGTCGCTTCCCACCATGATCGGCACATTCAAAAAGGAGAGAATGTCTTCCGCCTCAAATTCCTCCCGAATTGGACTTGGCAGATTTTTGGTCAGAGCACTATATACCTGTCCATTCGTGAGAACGTCAGTAAGAAAATTGAAATTGTTTTTAGCATAATCAAAGTTACTTAAAGATGGGTTGTGGATCTGAGGGATTATTCCAGGGGCACACCACTCATCGACCTGGTCCACCAGCAGCTCACCGCCAGCGCCTCTTTTGTTTCTAAAGAGATATGCGCGGCTGGCTTCACCGGCTTTCCCCAATCTTTCTAGAATTTCGGGTAAAAATGCGGTCCAATGGGCGCTTTTGAAGAATAGTTCAGACGCGTAAGCGATTGCTTCAAGGATAGCCTCCCGCCTTCGCAGTGCTTGTTCCGCCTGCTTTTTCTCGGTAATATCCTGCGCCAGTGCAAAAACCACATCCTGTCCAAAGTACTTACCTCGAGATAGGTGAACATCTTTTGGGAAAGATATGCCATTACTCCGCATCCCCCAGAACTCAATTTTTTGTTGGCTGCCTTGAAAGGCCAGTTGAATTGCCTTGAAGACACTTCCAAGATCGTTTTTGCCGGGGGCGCTTAGGTCAACAGGGGACTTCCCTTGAAAGAAGTCGGCGGGGTATCCGTACATTTCGATGGCACCCTTATTCACGTCAATAAAGCGGCCTTCTTGGTCGAGGATATATACAGCGTCCGAAACACTATCAAATAAG
>CAYNQA010000047.1:0-14542 GCA_964399225.1 uncultured Anaerolineaceae bacterium | reverse complement strand
TCTGGACGCGCGCGGCGGATTCTTTCACCGCGGCATCTGGCAGGCCGACAATGTCCATTCCGGGAAAACCTTGTGTGGTGTCTACTTCAACTTCGACAATCACGCCTTCGAGTCCCACCACAGCGCAGGAGTAGATGCGGGCAAGCATGGGGAAAGTTTAGACGAAGAGGAAAAAAACGTCAACGAGAATTTGGGGATAAAAACCATCAGCCCCCGTCGAGTGACGGGGGCTGATGGTCATTTTACAATTTCCTTCGTGAGCGGCGCGCGGCGCATCTGGTCTTCTTCCACCACGCGGATGCCGTTCTGCACCTGGCTGGCTAGTTTATTCAACTCATCCTGCAGGCGCTGGAGGGTGATGACGACGTAATCATCGGCATCGCGGCGGACATTTTCCGCCTCGCCTCGGGCCTGACTGAGGATCTGGTCAGCACGTCGCTGGGCTTCCTGCACCACCAGGTCGCGGTGGACCAACTCTTCGGCCTTACCGCGGGCGATCTCCACAGTGCGATTGGCCTCTTCTTGAGCCTGTGCCATGACGCGATCACGTTGGGCGAGGAGCTGCTGGGCTTTTTTCACCTCTTCAGGAATCGCAATGCGCATCTGGTCGATGATGTCCAGCATTTTATCTTCGTCCACCATCACGTTGCGCGTGAGGGGAACAGCACGGGATTCGTTGAAGAGTTCTTCGAGGCGGTCAATGAGGTGAAGGATATCCATAAATACCTCCGCGGGACGGATTGACTTTATTCTATCTCATTTTCATTTTTAATAAATCGGCAGTTTTGACCACCAGGATAGTAGACTTTATGAGGGTTAATCCCGTAATGCATTCGGCAACGGTTGATGGTTCCCATTGTTGATTTTTTGGCTCAACGCCTCCGCCACGAACGGCGGGACCATGGAAGTCACGTCCCCGCCCAGCATGGCGATCTCCTTGACGGTGCTGGAGGAGAGAAAGGTATGCTGCTCGGCGGTGATGAGCGCGGTCGTTTCGATGTCGGGGGTGAGACGCTGGTTGGCCAGCGCCATGCGGAATTCGAACTCAAAGTCCGAGAAGACGCGCAGACCGCGCACGATGACATGCGCACCGATCTGGCGGGCGAACTCCACGGTCAGGCCGGAGTAGCCGGTGACAGTGATCTTGGGATTGTCGGCAAAGGCTTTCTTGACGAGGGCAATGCGCTCTTCGGGGGAAAACAATAAATTCTTGAGCGGCTTATCGTAGACGGCCATCACGACCTCGTCAAACAACCGCGAGGCGCGGCGGGCGATGTCCATGTGGCCGTAGTGGATGGGATCGAAGGTGCCAGGAAAGATTGCTTTGACCATGTTAGTCTGATAGTCCTTAGTCTGATAGTCGTGTGGTCTGCCGCAACCCCGAAGGGGTGGGAGGATTATAGAACGTGGGTCATTGATTATCCATAACCCCGAAGGGGTGATAGAGGTTGGGGCTATGCCATCCCTTCGGGATTTGATTCGCGCACATGTTCCGTCATTACAATCATTTCATCCCTTCGGGATTTTTAACTCACATCGCCCTTGCCCGTGCCCCAAAATCTTCCGAGGGCTTCGGCGAGCAATTTGTGTTCGGGCATTTCCAGATTTGGATCTTTCTCGAACAGGGCTTGCGCCTGGTTGCGCGCTTTTTCGATGAGCGGCAGGTCGGTGATGCTCGCCATCTTGAGCGTGGATGCAAAGCCCGCCTGACGTGTGCCGAGGAATTCGCCTGGACCGCGCTGTTGCAGGTCGCGGTCGGCGAGGATGAAGCCGTCGTTGGTCTCGGCCATGGCTTGCAGGCGTTCGTTCTCGACCGCGTCTTCGTGGTCGGGGACGAGCAGACAGTAGGATTGCGCCGCGCCACGTCCGACACGGCCGCGCAGTTGGTGGAGTTGGGCGAGGCCGAAGCGGTTTGCGCCCTCCACGAGCATGACGGTTGCGTTAGGCACATCCACGCCGACTTCGACCACGGTGGTCGAGACGAGGATGTGATACTTCTTGTCGCGGAAGTCGGCCATCACCTGGTCTTTTTCGTCGGGCTTCATGCGCCCGTGGAGCAGGCCGAGTTTGTATTCGGGGAAAATTTCCTTTTGGAGTTTCTCATGCTCCTCGGTGGCCGCTTTGACGTTGTCCAGCTTTTCGCTTTCCTCCACCAGCGGATAGATGATGAAGGCCTGACGTCCGTCCTTGATCTGCGAGCGGATGAGGGAGAAGGCGCGCTCGAGTTCTTGCGGACGGAGCACATACGTTTCGATGGGCTGACGTCCCGCGGGCATTTCGTCCATCACGGAGAGGTCGAGGTCGCCGTAGAGGGTGAGGGCGAGCGAACGCGGGATGGGGGTGGCGGTCATCACCAGCAGGTGAGGCGTCGCGCCTTTGTTGCGGAGAGCGGCGCGTTGATCCACGCCGAAGCGATGTTGTTCGTCAATGACCGCGAGTTGCAAGTCCTGGAAGACGATGGGATCTTCGATCAGTGCGTGTGTACCCACAACAACTTTTATGGAACCATTTGCCAACCCTTCGCGGATTTCGGCTTTCTCGGTTTCGGAGGTATCGCCCACCAACAAGCGGACATTCGTGCCTTCCAACATTTTTGTGAAATTACGGAAGTGCTGTTCAGCGAGAATCGAAGTCGGCGCCATGATGGCGGCTTGCGCACCCGATTGGTTGATCATCGCGGCGGCGAGCGCGGCGACGACCGTCTTGCCCGAACCGACGTCGCCTTGCAGGAGACGGTTCATCGGGCGGCCAGAGTTGAGGTCGCGGCGGATCTCATCGAGGGCGCGGGTCTGCGCGCCTGTCAGGGTGAAGGGCAGGCCAGCCACACGCGCGCCCAGCCACTCGTCGGAGGTTTCGAAGCGGCGTGCGGTCGCGGCTTGCCAGTCGCGTTTCTGGGCGAGCACGCCCATTTGCAGGAAGAAAATTTCGTCGAAGGCGAGTCGGGCGCGGGCGCGTTTGAGTTCGTCCTGGGTGTCGGGGAAATGCGCCTGCCCGATGGCGCGGCCAAGCGGGAGCAACCCCGCCGAGGCGCGGATCGAATCGGGCAGGTGATCCACGAGCGCGGGCGACCAGTAGTTCACCACTTGTCCCATCAATTCGCGCAACTTCTTTTGCGTGATCTTGGCTGTAAGTGGATAGATCGGCACAATGCGATTCGTATGCAGATGCTCGACTTCAACAGATTCAAAGTCTGGATTGTTCATCACAAGGCGGCCGAGATATTGGTCGAGTTTGCCTGAAACGGCCAGGTTGTCACCTACTTTCATGCGATTGGCTATCCATGGTTGGTTGAACCACGAGAGTCGCAGCGCGCCTGTACCGTCGGTGATGATGGCCTCCGTAATGGACATCTTTCCATCACGGATTTTACGCATTTCCACAGATTGCACCGCGCCGATGACGGTGACGACTTCATTGACCCACAAATTTTTGATGGGTTTGAGTTGGCTGTAATCTTCGTAGCGACGCGGGAAATAATAGAGCATGTCGCCGAGCGTGACCATGCCGAGTTGGGCGAGGGTCTGCGCGTGACGAGGTCCGACGCCTTGGAGGACGGTGAGTTGCGCGCCGAGCGCGGCGGGTGTGGCGGATGTCTTGCCACCTGGCACGGTCTCGCTTCTTCCCTGACTTGGGGCGGGTTGCCGTTGCTGAGGCGGTCGCGGCCGTTCGGCCTGTTCCCGCGGCGGCGCGGACTTGGTCTCTGACTCCAGCCATTTCGGGATTTCATCGCCTTCAACCTTTGGCTGGGACGGTTGCTGCGCTTGCTGGTTTGCTTGCGGTCTCGGCTGTTGCTGTTGTTGCGGCCTTGGTTGCTGGGGGCGTTGCGGACGCGGCTGGTCTTTGGGTTTTTGCGTGGCTTCGGGGTAGGTCTCGCCAAGACGTTTCCACAATCCCTTGAGCGAGTCGCCGCGACCTGTGGGGGTCAGGCCTTCGTAGCCTTTCAGTCGCTGGGTCACGGCCTGGACGACGGCCTCTTCCACGCCCTCGGCGCGGGCTTCACTTTCCCAAAAATCGAGGATCTTTACCAGTCCGCCGATGATGGCGGTGTTGTTGTAGCCGTTCTCGTGTTCGAGACGGAAGAATTTGCGTAATTTCTCTAATGATGGAAGCATGGGGTTATTTTATCATGGGGGAGGATGGGAAAGGATGAAGAGGGGGGAGATGGGACGCGGAAAACGCGGATTTACGCGGATATGCATTTTATTTACCACGAAGGACACAAAGTACACGAAGTTTTTTTGAGAGGTGCAACGAGACTGTTTCTCTTCGTTTTCAATCTTGATGATTGAAAACGAAGAACCAAAACCTTCACTCACCCCACCTTGGTGACCTCACCTGCGCTGCATCAAACGCAGTGCGGTGCAAGTGTCGGGTCCTTTGTGGTTAAAGTATTTTCACCATTTTTTCCATCTCTACCCGCTTGTGGCAGCCCCTGTTTTCAATACATACTTCGGGCAAGTTATTTCAATCCCTCCGTCCGCACGAAATCGTAGACCGTGTATTGGCCATTGCTAAACAGGTGATGGCATCCCTGCAGTTTCGGGAAGAAGTCCGGCGAGACCTCGGCGATCTGCTCTTCGCGGAAGGTGGACGGGGTCAGCTCGGCGATGCGGGCCAGGCTGAATCCGGCGCCGTAGAGGTCAAATCCCTGGCGTTGGCGCGAACGGACTGGGGTGCCGTCGGCGAGGCGCAGGAAACCGGCGTTGCGCCCGGTTGCGCTGTCGAAGACGATGGGGTTGAGGGCATGCGGGGTCCACGTCTCGGCGGACGGTTCGTCCGCGTAGAAGGCGTGCAACTGCGAGCCGAAGTCACTGCTGCCCGGGCTGGCAATGTTGGTCAACAACCACCAGCGGCCTTCATGCTCAAAGAGCATCGTGTCGGCGGCGCGGACATCGGTCATGAGTTCTTTTTGGAATTCCCATTTTAGCGGGAACTCCGTGCATTTATACAAGCGGATCGCGTTGGCCGCGTTGGTTTCGGGGATCATGTAGAGTCCGCCCTGATGTTCGAAGAGATATGGGAACGACATGTGGAACGGCTCCTCGATGACCGGGCCGAGGATGCTGTACCGTTTGTCGTCGAGGATCTCCACAGCCGAGATCCAGCCGCGCTTTTTGGAGAAGGAAAAATCCTCCACGAAGCAGACCGTTCGCCCGTCGCGTGAGGCGAGGAAGGGGTCGGCAAAATATCGCCCGGGCGGATTCTGAATCCGTGTGCCGCGGCGCAGGATGGCGGAGGTCCAGTTGCCGGGCACGTAGGCCACGCCCCAACGTTTGTATTGTTTGAGGATCAGCCGCTCGGTGAAAAATTTTAAGAAGAGCCACTGGGTGCGCGCAGTGTAGGAGATGGATTGCGCGAGAGTCGGCCCCACGAGCACCTGTCCGCCATAGGGCGCGCCCGCTTCGAATTCGGGCAGGCGGCCGCTACGTGCATACTCCAACAGGATGCGCGTGAGGAAGGGATAACTTTCCTCGAAGAGGTTGACCAGGTTCTCGGTATAGGAGCGGCGCGTCGGCACATTGCCGCGGAAGAGGATGCGCCCGCCGTCGAGTTCCTCGGTCAGGATCTGCAGGACGAACCCGGTCGATGGCTTGCGCAGGTACACCTCCCAAAACGCGGCGGGACCTCCGCGGTGCCAGCGGTTGTCGCCGTGATGGAAGGAGAGAATGCCGTCCCTGGCCGCTGTGATGATGCCGCCCTTGAAGATGCCCGGCGCATTGCCGCGCAGGATCAGGTCGAGGTTCAACGACTTGATCGCTGCGATATCTTCTTCGGAAAACCGCACCACGAGTCCCGATGGGGAAAATTTAGGGGTGATGAACACAGTCTCGCCGCGCTGAAAGGGGCTGATGTCGAACGTCTCTGCGTGTTTCCGCAAACGCGGGAACAGGCGCGAGAGCAATTTGTATTCCAGTCCCACCATCAATCGAAAGAAACCCAGCTCCAGCGCGCGCCACAACCCGCGGGTCTGGAACTTGGCTTTCAAGCGCGCCGCAAGGCCTTTCGGCTTTTCACCGCGATATTGCAGAAAGAAGATTTCCACATCGCCGCTCCCGGCCAGCGCGCGGATCGTTTCGTAAAAATAAGCATTGCTTTCGGTCGATTCGATCAGAATGCCAATTCGTTTCATCGGGTCTCCAAAAACGTTTTCACCTGCGCCCGTAAACGGGGCGGCCGAATCACAGACACATCCACGCGCCGGGCACCGACCATCTCCGCGAGGCGAAGCAGGCCGCGGGCGAGGGCCGAAGCGAAAGCCTCATCGGTCGGCGCATCGTCCTCGAGGTAAAAGTTCAAAATGTGCAGCGTGCCGCTCACGCGGTCCAGTCGCGGCTCGAGGCGCGCCACCAGGTCATCGCCATAAAGGATCGGCAGAACGTAGTACCCCCAGCGGCGCAAATGCGCGGGCGTGTACACCTCCCACTTATACTCGAAATCGAACAACTTCATCGCCCGTCCGCGCGCGCTGACGATCTCGAGCGGCGCCAGGAACGTGACCTCTTCGAGCGTGGTCGTTTCTTTTGGATTCCAACCGCGCGGGATTCGATTCCGCGCAACGGCCTCGAGCGTCGGGACATCTTCGCCCAACACGAGAAACGGCTCGCGTCCGCCCTCCACCTGCACGGGCACGACCATCGCCGACTCTTTCCACCCCTCGATCAGACCCTGCACCTCCGCCGCGGAATAATCGCGGCGCATGTCGTAGGTCAACGTGGTTTTCATGGCTTTCTCGCGGAACAGGCCCATGAACGCCACCGCCTTGCGCGCAAAGAATCGTTCGGCATCTTGATCGGGTGCCATCCAATCCAATTCCCGCGGCGCAATGTTTTCGCGGAAATCATAAATGCGCTCGAACCCCTCGCGGTGATGGATCATCAATTCGCCCGAGAGCCACATATCGAACATCGCCAGCGACGTGTCTTTGCGTCCGCGGTAATTCCAGCCGGGGATGCGGTTGCCTTCGAAGTCGCGGTTGCCAAGCGGACCGCGCTTCTTCAATTCCGCGCGCACCCGCTCGAACAACTCCTCGTGACTCAACACGAAATTCTCCACGCGCTTTTCGTGACTTCGTCCGCGCATGTGGACTCGGAAATACGGCAGGTCTTCCATCGGGTAAACGAACAGCCCGCCGCCGTAATCGAAGAATTTGCGCTCGTCGTACATCACCTTGTAGAGATGCTCGGGCTTGTAATCGAGTACGCGGCTGTGCAGGACAATGTCCTGACTGCGCGCGAAAACATTGAGCGGGTCCAACTGCACGGCCTCACACGCACGGATGGCCTGTGCCACGCCCTGTTTCCCGCGCCAGCGGCGGCCCGGCCACAATCCCTGTTTACCGAGGATAAATCTACGGGCGGTTTGTTTTGAGATGCTGATGTTCTGCATATCCGCAATCCGATAAAAAAAGACCGAGGCAAACCTCGGTCTTTCGGCTTTATTTCCTCGGTCCGCTAGTCGTCGCCCAGCGAGGAGATCGCCCGCAGGAGGCCGAACACCAGTACGCCGAGTTTGAGTCCCTCGCCTGCGGTGATGGCGGTGGAACGCTCTTCGCGTTCTGCGCGGCGGGTGAGCAGCATGGCTGCGATCGCGCCGGTGAAAGCGCCGATCAAGGCGCCCGAAAGGATGATGCGGCTTTTATTTTCCATAAAACTCTCCGTTTATTTCATTCCAAAAAAATTGCGCAGGCTCGAGATCATGCTTTCCAGGCCGAGGATCGGGCGGGTAACCATATCCGCGCCGCGCTGGATGTAGCCCTGCGCGCGCCAGACGTAACGCTGCGCCATTCCGCTGTAGGGAGGCAGCCACTTGAGCAGTTGCATCATGCCATAGATCATCGCGCCAAGTACCACGAGAAAGATCAAGGTCAGAATGATGACCGGGATGACGATCCAGATGGTGGAAATGGCCGCCCAACGCTCCACATCCCCGCCCTGACGGAAGGTGGCAATCGCGATCAGCGCCACCAGAGCAGCAAGCCCCACACCAGCCAGAATGACCGGGAACAAGATCTGCCTGCGCAGTTCACGGCGGTGCTGTTGATAAGAGGGGTGGTCAGCCGGGGAGGGGAGTTGTGCTTTTTCCATTGCGGATATTTTAGCATGAAACCCCATCCCCCAACCTCCCCTTCCTCAGGGCTCGCTCAAAGTCAAAAAGACTCATGGCCCAAATGGCGCGGCATTCACGGAAATAAAAACCCCTCTCCCAGAAACGAGAGAGGGGCAAAAGTTGAAAGGACTGTTATCGGCGATTGCGCAGGAAGGTGGGGATATCGAGGTCGTCGCTGCCATAGTTGGCGGGCGGGGTGGAAGGCGCGGCAGGCTTGCTGGTCTCTTCGCGCTTCGGCTCCGTGTTCGCCGGCACAGACACGGACTCGGTCGGGCGGACGTTGTATCCCAGCGGGATGGAGGGTTCCGAGCGGCGTGTGGAAGCGCTCGAGGTGGGCATCATCACGCGACGCGGCAACCCGCCCCGTTCGAAGCCGGTGGCGATGACCGTCACGCGGATATCGTCGCCCATGTTCGGGTCGATGACGGCACCGAAGATCATGTTCACATCCGGGTGCGCGGTCTCGCGGATGATGGCCGCAGCCTGGTTGACCTCGAAGAGCGTGAGGTTCGGGCCGCCCGTGACGTTGAAGAGCACGCCGCGCGCGCCGTCAATGGTGATATCAAGCAGCTGGCTGGAGATGGCCTGTTCGGCAGCCTTGCGGGCGCGTTCGTCGCCGCTGGCCTTACCGACCGCCATGAGGGCGGCGCCGCCTTCGCCCATGATCGTGCGGACGTCGGCAAAGTCGAGGTTGATCAAGCCGGGGGTGGTGATCAACTCAGAGATGCCCTGAATACCCTGGTGCAACACTTCATCGGCGAGGCGGAACGCATCCTGCAGGCTGGCGCGTTTGTCGGCCAATTGCAGCAGGCGGTCGTTCGGGATGACGATGAGCGTATCGGCATGTTCTTTGAGTTTATTGATGCCCTGCTCCGCCGAGGACATGCGGCGCATGCCTTCGAAGGTGAAGGGACGGGTCACGACACCGATGGTGAGCGCGCCGGACTCTTTGGCGATCTGCGCCACGACCGGGGCTGCGCCCGTGCCGGTGCCGCCGCCCATGCCTGCAGTGACGAAGACCATGTCGGAACCCTTGAGAACTTCGTACAGTTCGTCGGAGGTCTCTTCAGCAGCCTTGCGGCCGACCTCAGGGTCACCGCCTGCGCCAAGTCCGCGGGTCAATTTCTCGCCGAGCCTCACCCGGTGAGGCGACTTGGACATCATCAATGCCTGGCCGTCCGTATTTACTGTGATGAACTCAACGCCTTGAAGGCCTTCATCCATCATACGATTGACAGCGTTCGATCCGCCGCCGCCGACACCAATAACTTTGATACGTGCAAACGACTCAGTATTCATTGGTTGAGAGATCTTATTCGCGTCCATGAGCTTCTCCTTTCACGATTATACAGGCAAATGTTTTTTACTCGTAGGGTAAAAAGCACCTCAGGGGGCTGCCATCATTTTCCGGTGCAACACTGGGTAAAACTATGGCAATAACCTTTTGATCCAATCCGCAATTCCAGAAAACGATATGGTCTTCTCGCCTCTCGCGTGGCGTCTACGCCCGCGGACCATCTGTTGATTCATTTCGTTCACACTCACCGCCCAGTGCAACAAGCCAACGCTGGTGGAATACGCGGGCGAGTTTAGCTTGTCTACAAGGCCAACCAGGTTTTCCGGCTGCGCCGAGCGGACCGGCATTCCCAGCACATCGGAGGCTACACGCTTGATGCCGGGCAGCATCGAAGTACCGCCGGTCAACACCAGTCCTGCCGGCAGGAGGCCGTCGTATCCGGAGCGTTTGATCTCCATCAGGATGAGCTTGAAGATCTCGCCGACCCGCTCTTCGATGATATGCGCGAGGTCCTGGCGGTTGATCTGCACCGGCTTGTCCTCGCCGAAGGGGCGAATGCCAAAATATTCCTCGGGACCGACTTCACTGCGAAGCGCATGTCCCTGCTGTTTTTTGATCTCTTCTGCCTGATGGAAGGGCAGGCGCAGGCCGTGCGCAATATCCTGCGTCACGTGATTGCCGCCAACGGCAAGGACCATCGTGTGCCACACGTCGCCGTCCACGTAGATGGCAAGGTCGGTGGTGCCGCCGCCGATATCACAGACCGCCACACCCATCTGGCGCTCCTGATCGGTCAGGGTCACCTCACCGGAAGCCAGCGGATTAAGCACGAACTGCATTTCCTTCACACCGGCTGCGCTCACACACTGGCGCAGGTTGTCCACTGTGGCGGCCGAGGCAGTGATGATGTGGGTTTCCACTTCCATCTTGTAACCGTGCAGGCCAACCGGCTGGCGGATGCCATCCTGGCCGTCGATGGAGAATCCGCGCTGGATGACGTGGACGATCTCACGGTCGGGCGGGATGGCAATGGCGCGTGCCTGATCGAGCGCGCGGGATACATCCACCGCATCCACGATTCCGCCGGTAACGGGTGCCACGCCCCGGCTGTTCACCGAAGAGACATGCGCACCGGCCAGACTGACCAACGCGTTCGTGATCTCGAGACCAGATGTCTGCTCGGCACGCTCCACCGAACGCGTAATCGCCTGCGTCGCGGCGGCCAGGTCCACAATATTGCCTTTCTTGATTCCTTCCGAAGGCTCGATGCCAACGCCAAGAATGCGAATCGATTGATTCGCCTCCACGCGCCCCACGAGGGTGCAGATCTTGGTCGTGCCTACATCGATACCAACAACGATCTCATCCATGTTATTGTCCAAGCCGATAATACGGGGCGTTTGGATACGCCACGTTGATCATAATGGGAGTGATGCCGCGCTGGGCGAGCGAGTCGACCAGGACCACATACACGCGTAACTTCATATCTGCCTGTTCCGGGCTCGACCCGAACCAGGCGGTCCAGCCGCGGCTGTCCGTCCAACCGATGCCATACTTCGGATCGTACAGAAGCGGGCTGCCCTGCGGCGCATACGGAGCCAAGACACGGGCGGTTTCTACGATATTCGCATCCGCAAACGGGATGGGAGCCATCGGGTCGATCGTAGACGCTGCTCCGGTTGGCGGCGCCCCAGAAGCGCGGACAACCACCAGGCCGCTCACATCCGCCCTCGGGCGGAGCGCCACGCCCTCTTCATCGAGCCATGCAAAGGCATTCCCCTGCTCCCAGCGGATGACCGGCTGGCGTTCGGTGATGGTGACGAGGACGCGGTTGGGCAGTTCCACGGTCACATCTGCCGATGCGATCTCGGGAAAGTTGAGACGTAATGCCGTTTCCACATTCTCTGGTTGAAGCAGGAAGATGGGCATGCCGTTCACGCCAAGGACAGCACCGGCCTCTTCAGCGCTCAAGTACTGATTGCCTGCCAGGGTCACACCGGCCACGCGGAAGATGGGTTGGGTATATGCGTAATATCCGGCTGCGCTCAACAGCACAACGAGGAAGAACGATAGGAGACGCCACCCCGCGCGGATACGCGGCATGGCTGGTGCTTGCAGGCGGCCGGTCGTAATGGCGGCGGCAACGGCCTGATACTGGCGGGCAGGTTTGGGCGTGGAACGAACCGTAGCCGCGTCCACGCTGACCTTGCGGGTGGTGACCGGCGGGGGCGTCACCGTCCGGCGAGGGCGGCGTTCCATCGATTGGGTGACGAGAGTCTGCTCTTCAGCGCGTTTGCGGCGCTGGCGCACTTCTTCGGCACGAGTGAGAGGTTTGTTTTCGCTCACGAGTTCCTCCGAAATTCGCGCACGGTTTGATCGCGCTCGGCTTTGCGTTCGAGTGCGTATTGGATGAGGCGGTCCACCAATTCAGGGTACGAGACCCCGGTGGCGTTCCACAACTTCGGGTACATGCTGATGCTGGTGAAGCCGGGCAGGGTGTTGAGCTCGTTGAGGAGCACTTGCCCGGTATCTTTTTCCACGAAGAAATCAGCGCGGGCCATGCCGGCGCAATCAATGGCCTTGTAGGCGCGGACGGCAAGTTCGCGGATCTGATCAGACGTTGCAGCGGGGATCTCGGCGGGAATGATGAGTCCGCTGGTGCCATCCACGTACTTCGATTCGTACGAATAGAATTCACGGCTCGGCATTACTTCGCCGCAGACTGAGGCGACCGGGTTCTCGTTACCCAGCACACTGACTTCGATCTCGCGCGGGTTGCTTACGCCCTTCTCCACAAGGATACGGCGGTCGAACGCGGCGGCTTCCATCAGGCCTTCACCCAGGTCGGCGCGGCTGTTGCACTTGGTGATGCCGACGGAGGATCCAAGATTGGCGGGTTTGGCAAATAACGGATACGCGCCGAGCGCTTCCGCTTTGCGGATGGCGGCGTCAATGTCATTCTGGATCTCGGAGCGATGCAGCACCACCCAGTCCACGACCGGGATGTTGTTGGCGCGCATCACATCTTTGAAGATGCCCTTATCCATTCCGACGGCAGAACCGACCACACCCGCGCCCACGTAGGCCACATCCGCAAGCTCGAAGAGACCTTGCATGGTGCCGTCTTCGCCAAAGGTGCCGTGGAGGACGGGGAAGAAAACATCAATGGCAGTGATGGTCTCCAACTTGTCGCCAATTTTTGTCGAGCGCGTGGTGAAGATGGAGGAACGTCCCGGCTCGGAAGGCAGGATCACACGATCGAGCGATTCGGTCTTACCTGATTCGAGCGCATCCAGTACATTCTCTCCAGTGTGCCATTTGCCATCGTGTGTGATGCCGATCTGCGTGACCTCGTATTTATCCGGGTCAAGCGCGGCAATGACCGAGCGCGCAGACATGAGTGAGACTTCATGCTCGCCCGATCTTCCACCGAATAGAACAGCCACGCGGAGTTTTTTGTTGGTCATGGTTTTTTCAACGCTTGTCTCGTGAATGAGCAAATTGCGCGAATGTTTTTCTCCATTCGCATAACTCGGCCATGCGCGTTATTCGCGTTTCCTCCAATCACCGATCAGTTCCACTTCCAACTCCAGTTCGATTCTGAATTTTTCCTGCACCGCAGCTTGTACAAGCTGGATCAATGCAAGGACATCATCGGCTTTGGTATCGCCATGGTTCACGAAAAAATTTCCATGCACGGGACTGATTTCAACATTGCCGATGCGCGTGCCTTTCAATCCGGCGGCTTCGATCAAGCGCCCGGCAAAATCGCCCGGCGGATTCTTGAACATCGAGCCCATGCTGGCACCAGGCGGCTGTGTCGCTTTGCGTCGTTCGCTGAATTGAGCGATTTTAACAGACACTTCCTCAACCGTCGCGTTTTTTAAACTTAACTCAGCCGAAAGTACCACTGCTTTCACCTGCCCGCGTTTGAGCGCGCTGGTTCGATAGCCGTACTCCATCTGTGCGGCTGTCCATTGTTCGCGTCCGCGTTCGGTGAGCAGGTCGGCGGCGATCAAATTGCCGGACATGTCGCCGCCGAACGCACCAGCATTGCCATAGACAGCGCCGCCGATCGTGCCAGGGACGGTGGCCGCCCACTCGAGTCCAGCCAGGCCCAGCGCGGCGCAGCGATTAGCAAGATTGCTGAACACCACACCCGACTCAACCCAGACCTTGGGATGGTCGCCTTTATCGAAGCGGACCGCCTTCGCGCGGTTCAACACCACCACGCCGCGGACACCCCGGTCGCTGACCAGCACATTCGACCCGCCGCCGAGCATCACGAACGGTTGTTGCATCTCCCACAGGCGGGAGACTGTGGCAGCCAATTCATCCGATGACTTGGCCATGATGAGATAGTCGGCTGTGCCGCCGATACGCGCGGAGGTATACGGCGCAAGAGAAACATTCTCATGCAGCCGGTCACCAAATACAGCGCGCAGATCAACGACATCGGTCATCATTTTCAACCTGTTGGGTGTTACTTGTCGGCATCCTTCAAATGCTTGATCAATTTCTCGACCACAGTGCGATACTTCGCCGTCTTGCCCAAGCTGCGAAGCGTACGCGTTTTCTTCTGGCCTTCGCGGCGGATCTCGTCGGTATTGACCAGAACCATCTTCAGCGGCGGCAGGCCCAATGTCTCAGATTCGAAGCGGCGCGGTTCATTCTTCTTTTTCATCCTGGCTCACTTTCTTAATCCGGCCAGCACATCGGCGCTGACCCGGTCGGCATCACCGGCGGAGAAAACGATCAGCACGTCGCCGGGTTGGAGATGGTCGATCAGGTATCGGGTGGTATCTTTCAACTCGGCAATGAAGCGCGCCGAAGGATGATGCATGTAATGGATGACCGCAGCGCTCGAGAAATTCTGTTTGGGTTCGCGCGAGGCGTAGACCTCGGTCGCAATGACCTCATCCGCGTCGGGGAAGGCGGAGGCGAACTGCTCGAAGAGGGTCTGTGTCCGCGAGTAGGTGTGCGGCTGCCAGACGGCCACGATGCGTCGGCTCACGTAGCGGGCGCGGGCGGCGGCCAGCGTGGCTTTGATCTCGGTGGGGTGATGTCCGTAATCGTTGATCACCGTGATGCCGTTGTGTTCGCCAAGGATCTCGAAGCGGCGTCCTGTGCCGCGAAATT
>CAYNQA010000046.1:0-14628 GCA_964399225.1 uncultured Anaerolineaceae bacterium | reverse complement strand
AACTCGAATGGTATCGCATGGGCGGCGAAGTATCTGACCGTCAGTGGCGCGATATTCTGGGCGTCTTGAAAACAAAATCGGGAGAGTTGGACTTGGAATATTTGCAAAAGTGGGGCAAGGAATTGAAGGTGGGCGATTTGCTGGAACGTGCTTTGAAAGATGCCGCCTAGGAATAAAGCTTATATCTCCTAACACCCGCAGATTTCCGGGATAATGTACAATCGCGCCCATGTCTCTCGCCAAACCAACCCGCCTCAACCTCCCCACCCTGATCGTCAGCGCCATCCTGGGCGCTTTTTTCTACGCCTTCATGGAATGGATCTTCTTCGTCACCAAACCATCGGCGCTATCGTTGCTCAGCACATTCGAGAAACTCCGCGTGCTGTTCGTCACGGGCGGAGTGATCGCGCTCGTGTCGCTGATCCTGCTCGGCCTGCTGCTCCTGCCCGCCCTGCTCAGCAAAGATGACCGCCAACGCCGCCTTGCTTTTCTTGCCTGCCTTGCGCCATCCTTTGTCACCGCAATAACTGCGCTGATCCTTTTCGACAACTTTACCTATACCGTCTTTCAATTTGGCGTCACCACCGCCACGGACTACTGGCGGATTCCCTACCTGATCGGCTTCCTCATCTTCCTCGCATGGACGACTCGAGGGATTCATGTCCGCGCCTACAAACGGAAGAAACCCGCTTCGATCCTGACGTTTAGCCTGCTGGCTGTTTCGCTGGCCGCCATCGGTAGCGTTGCGTTGTCTCGCGGCAACAGCGTGGCAGAGTACGACAGCGAATCGGTTTCCACGCAAAACCTACCCAACATCCTCATCATTGGCGGCGACGGGCTCAGTTCGATCTACCTCTCCGCCTATGGGTACGACAAAGAGACCACGCCGTTCCTCGAGCAATTGGCCGCCGAATCGTTGGTGGCAGAGAACGCCTTTGTGAACGCATCCAGCACGACTGCATCCACCACGTCCATGCTCACGGGCAGATATCCCATGGACATGCAAGTCTTCCGCTACCCCGACACCCTCTCCGGCGAAGACTCGTTCAAGCATCTGCCCGGCCTGTTCAAATCCATGGGTTACCAAACGGTCGAGATCGGCGCTCCCTCCTACGTGGACGCCGGCAAGCTCAATTTGCTCGACGGTTTCGACGTGGTCAACAACCGTTCCCTGAACCAGCCCGCCGCAGACATGGTCCGCAAGCTGTTGGGCAACTCACCCTCCACCCAGTTCATCACCACAGTCTTTGGCCGCGCGGAGGAACGGCTGCTCCACATCTTCTTCATTCGCGAGATGAACAATCCGTTCAAGGAAGTGAACGACCCGAAGTCGCGCATGACCGATGAACAGCGCGTACAACAGATCCGCGATCTGCTCGATCAGCGCGAGCAGCCGTTATTCATTTTCGCCCACTTCATGGATACACATGGGCCCCACTTCACGTCCAGCCAGAGCGTTTTTTCCACGGGTGATTCCGAAGAGGAGTGGGACAAGGACCGCTACCTGGATGCCATCCTGAGCTTCGATGGAAGCGTGCAAAAGATCTACCAGCACCTTCAGGAAACCGATCAACTTGAGAACACCATCCTGGTCGTATACACCGATCACGGATTCATGTACAGCGTCGGTCATCGCATCCCAATCATCATCCGCTTTCCTGAACAGGAGCATGCCGGCACGCGCACCAACAACCTGCAAGTCATCGATGTCTCAGCCACCTTGCTCGATTACCTGGGCATGCAACAACCGGATTGGATGAGCGGGGAGTCCTTCCTCGAGTCCGAGGCGCCTTCGCACCGGGAGATCATCAGCATCATCGCTGGCTCACCCAAAAAGATCAAGCCTCCGTTTTACCAGATCAAGTCAGTCACTGTGACCATTTGCCAGAGATACATAGAGCTAAACGTGCAGGAAAACATGCTGATCATCAAGATGTCGCCGGGCACACAGCGCCATGCGAAGCGCAGACCCTGCCTCTCGAAGAAGAGATCCGTGCAGAGATCATTGCCTATCTGGAGCGGTATGGATACGATGTCAGCTCGCTGAAATGATCGTCCGGCCGCCATTCAACCTCCTCCAAAGCGCTTTGGGGGAGGTTTTTCTTGGGGAAAAGATCGGGTTCGTGACTTTCGTCAATTGTCCGAAATATCAAGTTGACCTATACTTAAATCGTCTCAAATCCCCAATGGAGGCAAAAATGCCCGAAACGCGCAAGAAGATCACCCTGCCCTACCTCTTCGATAAAGTGAAGAAGGGCGAACCCATCACCTGGCTGACCTGCTACGACTATCCCACCGCCTACCTGCAGGAGCAGGCGGGCATCGAGATGATCCTCGTGGGCGACAGCCTCGGCATGACCATGCTCGGCTTCGACTCCACCCTGCCCGTCAAAATGGATGACATGATCCGCCACGCGCAGGCCGTCCGCCGCGGCGCGCCGACTGCGTTCGTCGTCGGCGACATGCCCTACATGACCTACCAGCAATCGGTGGAGGCGGCCATCCTGAACGCAGGCCGCTTCATGGCCGAGGCGGGATGCGACGCCATCAAACTGGAAGGCGGCGCGGCCATGGCATCCCGCATCAAAGGCATCGTGGATGCGGGCATCCCGGCCATCGGTCACCTCGGCCTGACGCCGCAATCGGTGTCCGCGCTGGGCGGGTTCCGTCTGCAAGGCAAATCCGCCGACCTGGCGAAGAAGATCGTGGACGACGCCCAAGCCCTGCAAGACGCGGGCGCGTTCGCCATCCTGCTCGAACTCGTCCCCGACCGTCTGTGCGAGCTCATCACCGAGCGCGCGAATGGATGCATCATCATGAGCCTCGGCTCAGGACCGAACGCACATGGTCAATTGTTGATCTATCACGACATGTTTGGCCTCTACCCCAAGTTCAAACCGAAAATGGCCAAGGTTTATGGTAACGCCGGCGAAGTCATCCTCAACGGCCTCAAGAATTACCACGACGAGGTTATCGGCGGCCAATTCCCCGCGCAGGAGAATTACTTTGGCATGCCCGATGAGGAGTTCAACGAACTGAAGAAGATGCTGGATCAGTTAAGACCGTAGACACGTACACAAGTACACACGTAGACAGGTTTGTTTTACGTGTGTACTTGTTTACCTGTGTACGTGTGTACCTACCCCAGGAGCCCCAATGCCCACTCTCCAACAACAACTCAAGATCTCCCCCGACAAACTCAAAGCATTCAACGAAGTCCTGCTTGACCCCAACTCGCAGGTGATGAAAGATTTCTTTGCGGTGGTGGCTAAATATGGAACGCCCGCCGAGATCAATCGCAAACACAAAGCCGCGCGCAAGATGGAGAACCTGTTCAAGATCGTGCAGGAACGCCAACCCGAAGCGATCAAGGATCTGAACTGGTTGATCCAACAGCGTGACAACGGCGCGTTCATCCCCGTCAAGGATTATCGCCGCCGCGTGCTCGGACCTCAGGCGGACGCGACCAAATTCAAGGATCGCTACGCTGTGACTCTTGAGGTCTCCGCCCTGCAATACTTCCCGTGGATCCGCGTCATGGCGGAGGAAGCCATCGCCAACAAAACTCTCGTCCCTGGCCGCTTCATCGCCGTCCGCAAGATGAAAGAATCCGAAGCTGACGGCGACCTGCCCGCCATCGTCGCCGCGCTGGATATCATCGGCGCGTCCTTTGTGGAGACGCTCGACACCAAGGGCACCGACGGCTCGAATCCGCACCTTGGCGGTCCCGCCACCATCACAGGTTACTTCGGCGGCATCGGACAGCCCAACGAGCACGCCCTGCAATGGTTGGACGAGTTCCTGTATTACTACACCAACTACGGCGTCCAACACGTTTTGAATTTCAACGCGGGCACGATCTTGCTCGGTTTCCTGCTTTACAAACTGGGCGTGAACATCAACTTCAAGATCAGCGTGTTCTTCGGAAGCGACAATCCCTATCACGCGCTTTGGATCATGACGATGGCGAAACTGCTCAGCCGCGACGATGGGACGAGTCCGCTGATCGGCTTCAACTGGTCGAACTCGATCAACAACCAGACCATGGAGTTGACCTCCGAATTCCGCAAGGCGCTCGGCTTCGAGAAGGTGATCCGCTTCGAGCATCACATCACCGAGCCGCAGAAGAGCATCGTCATCCAGCCGTACAATCGCCGCGCCGAGTTGGTGGAGATCGCCGACCACGTGGCGAACATCGCGGCTAAACACGAAGGCGGCGACCCCGAAGTAGACGTGACCCGCGCCCACCAGTCCGACATCCTCGACTACTTCCGTGCCAAGGACGAGGTCATCGCTTCGGGTGATTGGGACAACCTACGCATCAACTTCATGGACAAGGTCGCGGCCGCGAACAAGTCCGCATGGGATTTGACCGCGAAGGGTCTCTCGTTCATCGCCGCGAAGCATTTGCACAAATAAGACTGAAGCCTCTGCAACGAAGAACCCGGCCCACCCGTCTGAATGAGGCGAGTGGGCCGGGTGCATTAATAGGTTTGAGCGAATGGTTATTTTTCGGCGGGAGCAAATTTCCAGCGATGGAGAAGATAACGATGAGCATACAAAAACCCTGCCGAGAGGACAAGGTTCACCGCGAGCATGGAACGCGGGAATGTCCCGATCCACTCGACACGGGACGCAAAGAACAGCAAACCTGTCAGGAACAGGATTCCCAGGGTGCTCGCGGGAGCCAACACCCGCAAAGCCCAAGCGGTGATCTTCCCATCCGAATCGGGATTGTACGCCCGGAAAAGGATCAACAGGAAAAGGTAAGCGGGTATGCCCAAACGCACAGCGAGATTGAGAGAGTCAATGTAATTGCGAATATCGAGTCCGACGCGGACGAGGTAGCTCAAATACAGGGCTCCCACGAGCAAGAGCGTGTCTCCAGCTAACATCGATAGCCTGGCAGGATGTTCACGCAACCAATCACGCGCCGGTTTCTCGATCCAGGAATACATAAGCAGTGAGATAAAAATCAACAAGAGAACATACAACAGGAAATCAACCAGGGGAGGAAGGTGGATATTGAGTTTCGTCGTCACATCTGTCGCGATCCAGCGCACTGGCATGTGCAAGATGTAAATCCCATAGCTGGCATCGCCAAGACGGATCATCCAAGGCTGGCTAAGCGTTCGCGCAAGGATTGACGTTTCCATGGCTAACGAAAGAATGATGACAAGGAAGAATGGCGCCAGAAGCCCCTTTGTGATGGCTATGCCAACAGAACCTTTGCTGATCAAGCCCGCAGACATCAACCCCAGCCCAAGCAGGAACATCCACCGAGTCACTGCCTGACCGGAAATGCGGCTTTGCCCAACCCGCACGTACCACATCCCCCCCACCGTCCCGAGGAGAAAGAGACTCAGGTGCATCGGTGGAAAATAGCTCAGCAGGTTGTCATAGAACGGTGTATTTGGCCAGATGCGCCCCAGCACAAAAACGATCAACTGATTGACGGTCCATAAAGTGATGGAGAGCCAGATCCATGCACGTACCGACCACTTCGAACGCGCCATCCATATCGCAAGCGCAGGAAAGAGGAGATAAAAAAACACTTCGATCGATAAAGACCATGCCGGGAAATTAAAGGTGAGCGCAAAATCGGGCACCCAAGCCTGCATCAGAAGAAGCGCGGACAAATATTCTGCTGCCTTGGCCCGTACAGTCGCATCCATAAAGTGCAAACACGTCAGGAGCAAGGAAACGAGGTAAATGGGGAAAATGCGCGAAAAACGCGCGAGCCAAAACCCGCGCGTATCAATTTTTTCATCGGGACGGTAATACGCCAACGACATGACGAACCCGGACAAAACAAAGAAGTATCCCACAGCCGAGGTCCCGCTCGTGAAGAGAGGATTGATCGGAAAGATATTGAAGGGAAAGATCGTGCGTCCGTTATGGAAGATCACAACGGTGAGCGCTGCAATAAAACGGGTAAAAGTTAATTGATCAAGTCGTTTCATAAACTCATGAAACAAGGATCGAGGACATGATGTTGGCCACCGAGCGATAGACAGGTGATGAATCCGGCAAATCCACAAGCGGCTTGCCGGAGAATTCGAAAGATGTTAATTCGGCATCGGCAGGGATGGTGCCGATCAGCGGGACATCCATTTTTTCGGTGAAGTTTTTCAAGTCAGCGGGCAGTTCTCCGCCCGGAACGCGGTTGAGGATCAAGTAGGCCTTCTCGATGCGGATGTCCAATTCTTTACGCATATCTGCAATGCGCTGGGCGGCCACCAATCCGCGCTGGGTGGGGTCACTGACGATGAACAGGTGCTGAACATCGCGCGTGGTGCGTCGGGACAAGTGCTCCATCCCCGCTTCGTTATCGATCACTACGTAAGCGTAGTGCTTGCTCATGCCGTCGATCACTTCACGAAGGTTATGATTGACCGCACAGTAACAGCCCTGCCCCTCACCACGGCCCATGGCGATCAGGTCAAACCGTGAACCTTCAGCAAGGGCAGACTGAACGTGATAATCCAGGTAATCGCGTTTATTCATCCCACCGGCAAGAGTGCCCATCGCTGCGCCGCCGGTAGTTAGTGATGTTTTGACCTGCTCGAGCATGTCTTCCCGGATATCGCCTACGGTCCATTCGAGATCTAACCCAAGCACCATGTTGAGATTGCTGGAAGGGTCTGCATCAATGGCAAGGATACTACCAGGCTGGTTCTGCGCCAGCCACTTGATGACCATGCCTGAGACAGTCGTCTTGCCAACACCACCCTTGCCTGCCAATGCAATTGTCGTTGTCATGGATTCTCCTCAAAACCAACGATTTTCCTAACGCTGGTACAGGTAATTCAACTCTCGGAGACGATCACGCAGCTCATCAGTCAATGCGGTTGGGTCCATACGCCAATCCCAATTGCCGCCGAGACGTGATGGATAGTTGAAGCGCGCCTCACCGCCGAGGGCAAGAAAATCCTGCATCGGAGCGATCGCCCAGATTGCCACCGACTCCCATATTGCACGGATGAGATGAGGCGGGAATTCTTTGGCATTGCTTTTCCCCGGCTTCAATCCAAGATAGCGCACTGCAAACTGGCGCTCGTTTTCATTTGCGGTTTCGAACCACCCGCGGGCGGTGTCATTGTCGTGCACGCCCGTGTATGCGATGCAATTCCGAGTGTAATGATGCGGCAGGAAGTCATTATCGGGACCGGAGAACCCAAACTGCAATATCTTCATCCCCGGGAAACTGTTTCCATCACGCAAGGCAACCACGTCCGGCGTGATGAGGCCCAGATCCTCTGCGATGATAGGAAGTTCCCCCAAAGAATGCTTTACTGCTGTGAACATATCTGCGCCCATGGCCGGCTTCCACTGACCGAATTCAGCGGTCGGGTGGTTTGCAGGTATTTCATAGTAACCTGCAAAACCACGGAAGTGGTCAAGGCGAATCACATCCACCTGCGACAAGGTGGCACGGAAACGAGCCAACCACCATGCAAAGCCGGTCTCTTTGTGTTTTTCCCAATCATAAAGCGGATTGCCCCATAGTTGACCGGTTGGCGAGAACCCATCCGGCGGGACACCGGCCACAACAGTGGGCAAACGGTTCTCGTCGAAGAAAAACAATTCAGGGTTCGCCCAGGCGTCTGCAGAATCGAAGGCAACGAAGATGGGAATATCCCCGATGATTTTTACACCACGTTGATTCGCATGATGGCGAAGTTCGTACCACTGTTTGAAGAAGAGGAATTGATAGAACTTATAACGCAGGATGGAGTCGGATAATGTCCGCTTCGATTCTTCCAGGGCAGCGGGCTCGCGCTTGCGGAGCGGATCCGGCCACCCGCTCCATGATCCGCCTCCCTGCGCATCTTTAATGGCCATAAAGAGCGCATAATCCTCGAGCCAGGAAGCATTCTGGGAGCAGAAATGATCAAACTCACCACGATCCCGAGCGGGGTCTGAGATGAAGCGGCGATAGGCGCGTTCCAGCAGGTTTAATTTCCAAGGGATGACCTGCCCGTAATCCACTTTCTTTGCGGGAAATTTCGTTTTCTCGATCAGATCGTTGGAGTGCAGGAAACCATCACGCAACAGGAAATCCGGACTGATTAGGTACGGGTTACCAGCGAATGCAGAAAAACATTGGTACGGAGAGTCGCCATAGCCGGTGGGGCCAAGGGGAAGAACCTGCCAAAGCTTGGTGCCGCTGTCGGCCAGGAAAGCAACAAAACGATGGGCTTCGGGACCCAAGTCACCGATGCCGTATGGACCGGGTAAACTGGTTGGGTGGAGCAAAATACCACTGGAACGTTGGAAACTCATGGCCTTTTCTCAAGAAGGGATTGATAAAGTTCGAGGTATTTCTGCGCGGAGTTCCCCCATGAAAAATCGGCACGCATTGCATTCTTCTGACGGGCAAGCCAGGCATCACGATCAGAAAAGGCCGTGAGTGCTTTGAGCATGGCACCCCGAAGCGCGCGCGGTGTATCTGTCTTGTAGCTAAAGCCATTGCTGGCATCGACCGTGTCGCTCAGGCCTCCCGTAGCATGGACTACCGGAATACAACCATATCGCATGGCGATCATTTGAGCGAGACCGCATGGCTCGTAGCGCGACGGCATCAAAAGCATATCCGCGCCGGCATAGATCTGACGCGCCAATTTGGGGTCAAATCGCGACTCGACTCGCACCCGCGCAGGCATGTCCTTCTGCAAGGTGCGCGCCTGTTCCTCCAGCACCGGGTCGCCAGTACCGAGAACTACAAACTGCCAGGGCAGGTCATCGAGTTTACGTAAAACTTCAAGGACAGAGTCGACACCTTTTTGCCTGTCCATGCGCGTGACCATGCCAAACATCGGAATATTTGGATCGGTTTCCAGTCCAAGGCGGGTTTGAAGTGCCACCTTGTTCTTCTCGCGGATGGAAGGATTCTCAGCCGTGTATTGGAAGGCTATGGCCTCATCCGTTGCGGGGTCGAAGGAGGCGGTATCGATCCCGTTTACGATCCCCTGCAGGGTTTCTTTGCGTCGGTGGAGGAAATCCTGCAGACCGCAGCCAAATTTCTCGGTCAGGATCTCCTGACCATACGTCGGCGAAACGGCCACCACCGCATCAGCCGCAAACAATCCAAGCGGCAGAGGAAGAGCGTGTGCCCAATCGGGAAGGTCGGTCTGCGCCACGGGCAGATTGTAAGACTTGAGAATCTCGGTCACATCCGCGCCCATGTAGGGCAGGTTGTGCAGGGTGAGCACCGATGACACCCCGCGCATTTCTCCATCCCAGCGCTTTAGTAGAAGGGCATACACAGCCAGCGCGGTATGCCAATCGTGCGCGTGCAAAATATTGATGTCCCAATTCAGGATGCGCGGTAATTGCAGAGCGGCCAGCGAGAAAAACGAATATTTTTCGGCATCGAGGGCCGGGTTCGCGGAATACACCGAACCAACCGCTGCGATCGGCTCGCCGCTGATCAGATACACCGGCAAGCCATCCACACTTGTTTCGGAGACCTGCACAGCGACATCCTTTTCGCCGTACCGCATGGGAAACACTTCGAGAGGGCGCACGTCGGCCTTGATGACGGCGTGATGAGGCAGGGCCAGCCGCACATCCAATTGCACATCACCGGGCAGGGAGCGCAAAGCACGCGGCAACGCGGCAGAAACATCACCTAACCCGCCAACTTTCACGAAAGGGTCGGCTTCCGCCGCCAGAAAGAGAATGCGTATTATTTGTGACATTAGGGGCAATTGTAACGTAAAACGCCATTTTTTTACATTCGCGTCATCCTGCGTTAATTTATTTGGGGCATAATTTTGGTTATGAAACGATTGATTTGGACCATCCTGCTCATATTGACCATTCCCGCCTGCCAGCTTTATCCCCGTCCCACAACCCCGCTTCATGCCGCGCCGGAAGCGGCCAGCCCATTGCCGGCCGAGCCATCGCCTCAACCGGACCCGACTTCTGCTTTGTATACGCAGAAGCCAACATTCAACATCCGCTACTCGGAACAAAAAGCAGCTGATCCGCGCCACTTGAGCCTGGATGTTTATCCTTCCGGCTCGAGCAATTCACCAGTCATGGTGTATGTGCATGGAGGCAGTTGGAGATACGGAACAAAATCCAACGTTGATTCAAAGCCCGAGGCATTTAAGCAACATGGCTTTGTATTTGTTTCGGTCAACTATCGCCTCATCCCTGAAGTAAGCATGAAAGAGCAAGTGAACGATGTAGCCACGGCGATCGCCTGGGTGAAAAACAACATCTCCGAATACGGAGGCGACCCGCGGCGCATTTTTATCATGGGCCATTCGGCTGGCGCGCAGTTGGTGTCTTTGGTGGCAACAGACTCGAGGTACCTTGAATCGAATGGAATGCAACTCAATGACATCCGCGGGGTCATTTCCCTGGATACACAGGCCTACGACATCGTAAAGCTAATGGCTGAAACCACCGAACGTCTGGAAAGCACGTACACATCAGCATTCACAGAAAACCCAAAACTCTGGGAATTCTTTTCGCCGAGCACTTATGTTGCTGCTGGTAAATCCATACCGCCATTCTTCTTAGTTTATAGCGGGCAAACACCTGACCGCGGAGAACTCGCTGCCGCGTTTGCAAATCTACTGGAAGAAGCTGGCATCCATCAAGAAGTCCACCCCGCTTTGGATAAAACACACGGCGAGGTGAATGAATTCTTCGGTCTGTCGAGTGATCCAGTTTCCGAAGCAGCCTTTCAATGGCTGGAGAATCTCCTCGATCAGTAATAAACCTTGAATAGGTTTGGTATACTGGCATTATCTCATTTGCGGAGGGCCAGATGGCTGGTTTCCTGGAAAGACTTGAAAGAGAAAAGGTTCTTGTATCCGATGGCGCTACTGGAACCAACCTGCAGAAGGTTGGCCTGGTCGGCGGCATTATTCCCGAAGGCTGGGTTCTTGAGCAACCCGAAAAGATCCTCAACCTTGAATCAGCATTTGCTGAAGCAGGTTCAGACATCATCCTGACATGCACCTTCGGCGGGACCAAATTGCGCCTGCGCGAATCACCTCTCGGGCAAAAGGTGCACGAGATCAACAAACGTGCCGCCGAAATCGCCCGCGAGGCTGCCAACAAACGCCCCGGCACGATGGTGGCAGGTTCCATGGGACCAACCGGCTTGCTCATCAAACCGTACGGCCCCGCCACGACCGAAGAGGTGGCCGACACCTACGAAGAACAAGCTCGCGGCCTGGCCGCCGGCGGCGCAGACTTGCTGGTCGTGGAAACCATGTTCGCCATCAACGAGGCACAAGCCGCCGTGGAAGGAATCCGCCGCGCCACCGACCTGCCAATCATCGTCTCATTCAGCTACGACCGCGGCACACGCACCATGATGGGCGTCAAGCCATCCGATGTTGTCAAAACATTCAAGCCGCTTGGCGTGGCAGCGATCGGAGCAAATTGCGGCACCACCCTGGAAAACATGGAAACCATTCTCAAGGAATACATGTCGGCCGCGCCAGACCAGGTCTATTGGATCAAGCCCAACGCCGGCTTGCCCGAACTGGGTGAAAACAACGAGGCCGTCTACCGCGTTACCCCGCAGGAAATGGCCGAATACACCCAAAAGTTCGTGGATATGGGTGCCCGCATCGTGGGAGGCTGTTGCGGATCCACGCCGGAGCATGTTGCCGCGATTGCCCAGAAAGTAAAATAACCCCATTAAGAATTCAAGGCCCCGTCTTGTGCGGGGCCTTTTGATTCTCCAAAACGCAGAGTCAAGATTGAATTCTCACTTATAATTCCGCCGTTATGCTTTTCAACTCCCTCCACTATCTGATCTTTTTCCCAGTCGTCGTCGCCCTCTATTTCACAACCCCGCACCGCTTCCGCTGGTTACTTCTGCTTGTGGCGAGTTGTTATTTTTACATGGTCTTTATTCCGGAGTACATCCTTGTCCTGGCAGTCACCATCTGCGTGGATTACTTCGCAGCGATCGCCATGGAAAAGAGTGAAGGCCTCCGCAGAAAACGTTTCTTTCTGGCAGGCATCGCGATCAACCTTGGGATGCTGGCCATTTTCAAGTACTTCAACTTTGTCAACTCCAATCTCGCCGGACTTGCCGAGATGCTCGGGTGGAATTATCCGATCGAAAACCTGGCCATCCTGCTGCCGATCGGGCTCTCATTTCACACATTCCAGTCCATCAGTTATTTGATCGAAGTCTATAATGAAAGGCAGCCTGCCGAGCGTCATTTTGGCTACCTATCCTTGTTCGTCATGTTCTTCCCTCAATTGGTGGCGGGACCGATCGAGCGTCCTCAATACATGCTTCCGCAGCTGAAAGTAGAGCAGGGTTTTAATTACGACCGCATCGCTGACGGCTTAAAATGGATGACCTGGGGTATGTTCAAGAAAGTCGTCGTTGCCGACGGACTGGCAGCCCTCGTCAACCCGATCTTTGCATCACCACATAATTACGCAGGTCCTGCTTTTGCGTTTGCAGCTTTCGCTTTTGCCATCCAGATCTATTGTGACTTCTCCGGTTACTCCGATATTGCCCTGGGTTCCGCACAAGTTCTGGGAATCCGTCTATCGCGCAACTTCAGGCATCCATACTTCTCGAAATCGATCGCTGAATTCTGGCAAAGGTGGCACATCACTCTTTCAAGCTGGTTCCGCGATTACGTATTTTTCCCACTGCGCCGTTCACTGTTGCAGCGAAAAAACCGCCTCCCCGATTGGGCAACTCGGGCGATACCAACACTGGTTACGATGCTCCTAAGCGGTCTATGGCATGGCGCAAACTGGACGTTCATCCTGTGGGGCTTGCTGCATGGGATGTACATCGCGATCTGGGAATCGATGGACGCCCTCTTCAAAAAGCGCGCCTCGCCCCCCTCCCGAACTTGGTCTGCCGTTGCCGGCGGATTTTCCATGGCTGTCACCTTCTCGCTGGTCAGCCTTGCCCTGGTTATTTTCCGCGCGCAGAGTATCACCGATGCTGGCTATATGCTTGGGAATATTTTAAACGGCTGGGACAGCTTCTCCACGCCGCTCCTTGCAGGATTTAACGGTGCAATCCCCCTGTCTGACGGCGTCTTTACCGCTCTCGAATCGATCACGAGCGTCAGCCGCGGTTCGATCCTGCTGATGGGAGTGTCCCTTGCAATTCTGCTCTTCGTGGAGATCAAGCAGGAAATGGGTGATTTTTTATCAGAGATCAATGCACTGCATCCGATCGTTCGATTATTATCCTATTCCTCTGCCATTGTTATTATTCTCGGCCTGGGCATGTACAACACAGCCGAACAGGTTTTCATTTACTTCCAGTTCTAATACCCATATGAAGATTACCCGCGGACCCATCACCCTTCTAATACGTGGCATACAGACCATCATCCTTGCAGCCTTTGTAGTTGGATGGGTTTTTTATAACTTCCAACCTGATGAGAAGCACTTTTATCAAGGCAGCCTCCTAAAGCGAAACCTTTTGCGCTCGATCGAGGGACCTCGCATCATTCTCGTTGGCGGATCAAATCTTGCCTTCGGCATCGACTCTGAAATGATCGAAAAAAGCGTTGGTATGCCCGTGATCAACGACGGCATGCATGTCGGCCTGGGTGTAGCCCCGCTGGAAGAAGTAAAAGCCTACATCCACCCCGGCGATGTCATCATCGTCAGTCTGGAATATTACAATTTCATCGACCGCATCTCGTTTTTCGGCAACCCACAATTCCTTGCCGACTGGATCGAAGTTGCCCCGGAGCGGATTAATTACATCGAGGACCTTCCATTCGAAGCACCCATCATCTACACCTTGATGTTCCAACACAAGATCAATCGCCCGTTGAACTATCTTCTCTATGGCGGCACTCTCGATCCAATTCGCAACGGATACACGGGGGACAAATTCAATTCGTACGGTGATTTCATTGGCCACCTGGATCCCGATGCGCCAACATTCAATGTCGCTTCCTATCCTTATCCGATCAACCAATTTCAAGAGGGGATGGATTATTTACGGAAATTCAAGGAATACGCAGAATCAAAAGGAGCGATAGTTCTTTTTGAAGCCCAGGCAAGCAGAAAGACCAATTGCGATCTGACCGGGTCCAGGCCTCTTCAAAAATTTTATACCAACCTGCGAGAAGCCACTGGCATCTTTATCCTGACACAAAACGAAGATTTGTGTCTTGCGGATGAATTCTTCTACGACACCCCGAATCATCTGAATGCCGCAGGGAGAACGATCAAAACACAAAAGCTGATCGAAAACCTAAGAGAATATTTGGGATTAAACTAAAATAGCGCGCCCATAAGGGCGCGCTATTTTCTACCGGATCTTGAACATCTGGGTCAGTTTCATCGCCAGGTTCAGGTCGCCTGCCAGTTTTATCTTTCCCTGCATAAAGGCGGCCATACCGTCGAGTTCGCCTGTGAAGATCTTGACGTAGTCGGCGGAGTCAGCGGTGAGGGTCATCTTCGGGGAGGGATGCACTCCCTGCGCAGTGACGCACTTACCGTCTTTGATCTCGGCGTACCAATCGCCCGCTTCAGGTCCCGTGAACTTGAACTGGATTGCAGCGTCGAGGCCGGGGGCTTTCTCGGGCATGAACGCGCCAGGCATTTTGGACATGAGGTCTGCTACGGTTAGAGCCATGATTTAATCTCCTTGTT